>JASHRR010000838.1 GCA_030037185.1 Xanthobacteraceae bacterium
AGATGCCGTGGAAAGCGAGTACGGTTATGGAAGAGCGCCTTCGTTTCGTCGGCCGGCTGCTGGACGGCGAATCAATGTCCGATGTGTGCCGGGAGTTCGGTATATCCCGCAAGACAGGTTACAAGATCTACAGTCGGTACAGAGAGCACGGCTTGTTCGCTCTCACCGACCGCTCGCGGCGGCCGGTGCGCTATGCCGACCAGTTGCCTCAGCAAGTCGAGAGCCTGATCGTCACCCTGAAGCGCGACAAGCCGCATTGGGGCGCGCGCAAAATCCGCGAGCCGCCTGGTCAGGCGGCTTAACGGCGACGTCAGAGTGCCGGCCAAGAGCACCATTCATGCCGTGCTCGACCGCCACGGCCTGGTCCGTCGCATGAGCAAACGTCGCAATCGCGCCACCGGAACGCCGCTGTCACAGGGCGTGGCACCCAACGATTTGTGGTGCGCCGACTACAAGGGCGAGTTCCGTCTCGGCAACAGGTCTTGGTGCTATCCGTTGACGGTCACCGATCATGCGTCGCGCTTTGTGTTGCTACGCGAGGCCATGCAAACGACTCGTGAAGAGCTGGCATTGACAGCCTTCGAACGGTTGTTTGCCGAGCGCGGACTGCCGCTCGCGATCCGCTCTGACAACGGCGTACCGTTCGCCAGTCCCAACGGACTGTTCAATTTGTCGAAGCTGTCCGTGTGGTGGCTCAGGCTCGGCATTCAGATCGAGCACATCAAGCCGGGACATCCTCAGCAGAACGGCCGCCATGAGCGAATGCACCTCACACTCAAGAAGGAAGCTACCCGCCCGCCAGCGATGAACACGCTGCAGTAGCAGGAAAAGTTCGATCAATTCGTTGACGAATTCAATCGCGAACGACCTCATGAAGCCTTGGGTATGAAGCGTCCCGCCGATGTCTATGTCGCATCGAAGCGTGCGTATCGCGGCCTGCCGGACGTTAGCTATCCCCTCCATGATCGCGACATCGTCGTGACCGCCTGTGGTCGCATCTGCATGCACCGCAAGAAGATCCATGTCTCAACCGCGCTCGCCGGTCAGACGCTTGGCATTAAGGAGGTCGACGATGACATCTGGCTCGTCAGCTTCATGGACTACGATCTCGGCTACATCGAGCTCGAGCAACGGACATTGCAACCACTCGACAACCCTTTCGGCCCCAAGGTTGTCACTGGTACGAACCAGTAGCGGGGGCTTTTCTGGCATTCTCGACATGACAGCCCCCCTCTTGCTCGGCCGCGCTGAGCGGTCAATCCCCAACGCCCGCCAGGGTCGCGCCTCTTGGCGCGAGGGATTGACGGCGAAAGCGCGCGTCGAGCGATAATGGCCATGCCGTGAATGCCCCCCCAGGGAGCATCGACCCGTTTTGGCTCCATCAGCTTCCTCGATTAGGATAGCGACTTCGAGCCAATTCCTGAGAGCAAAGACCTTGCAACCCCCGCGATAGCCCGATCGGCACGAGGTTGTCACCTATGTGTCCGGTACGATTCGTTACCTATGTGTCCAGGCCGGACATTTTCGGGGTGGTGGGCGCACAAGGACTCGAACCTTGGACCCGCTGATTAAGAGTCGTATGATTTCCTTGGCAGATCAACGCCTATTCCGACACATGTTCATCCGAGCTGCATTGGGCACGCAATAGATTTCCCTTTGTCGGTATGATCTCGGCTAACGAAGACATGCAACGGCATAGGCGGCAAGCACGTCAGACCACCGCAAATCCTTGCCGATCCGGCCACATAGAGCGCTTGAATCCAGTGGATCAGAAACTCCTTGTTCCGGAAAATCCGGATACTGCTGATTAATACGTCGACCGCGTTGGTCACGATCAAGCCAACCGGCATCGGGCCAGGGGAATTTACGTTCCCTACCGTCGAGGCCCACATCCTTTAGTACAACCTCGAGTATGTCGGACGTCTCGAAAGCGTTACACCCGCCTTTCGCGGACACTGACTTTCGCGGGGTCCGCTGACGCCTTCGCCGGACGCAGCACGATATCCACTTTGATGTCGAGCCGGGTGAGCAGCGCGAGAAGGCGGTCCGTGGAAAAGCCAGTCGGGCGACGATTCATCAGACGGGAGACATCAGGCTGAGAGATGCCGAGGCGGGCCGCAGCACCGGTCTGGCTCAGGCCAAGCGCCTTGATGCGTTTGGCGATCTGGAAGGTCAATTGCGCCTTGACGAGCTCTGCAGCCGCATCGGGCATGCCGATGTCGGCGAAGACATTGCCGGAGCCCTCGGTAATGACGTCGCGTTTGCTCATGCCCGTTTTCCTTTGTGCTCCGTCTCTGCGACCTTTAATCGCTTACGGATCAAGTCCAGCTCGCTCTTCGGCGTGGCGGCGCCGCGTTTTGATTTCTTCTGGAAGGCGTGCAGCACGTAGACCACGTCGGCAAAGCGGACTGTATAAACTGCGCGGAACGTATCGCCATCATGTTGGGCGATGATCTCAAGCACGCCGGCGTCGCCAAACCCCGTGAGTACCTTGGCGTCCTTATGCTTCTCGTCCTGCTGGGCAGCAAAAAGGGCGTACCCGACGGCACGGCGGATCTTGATTGGCATGGCGGACAGATCCTTCTTGCTGCTGGCGATCCAGCTTTCCATCCTGCCCCCTTCGCGGTCTATGGTAGATCTAGCATAGCTAACCGTCCCATACAAGGAGAGGTTCCGATACCTGGAGGAGGTCGAGGTCGGCAAGGCTCATTGCCGCTTCGAGGTCCGCACCCCAAACGGTCTTGCACGTTGCGACTGCTACGCCCCACAGCGCAGCATCGCTACGATCGAAAGCCGAATCGAGCGCGCGGCGACAAAATCGAGACCGAACGGCAATCCTCGACCTACTCCCCGCACGAACCGCGTTCACGTCCCGTCGGACACCTCATTCGATATCAAGCGTTATGCCCGTAACGGGCGCTCGTAACGGGCGATGATTTGTTTCTTAGCTTCCTGCTCTTCCCTTTCCGCGACATCGCTAGCCACCTGCGCCGCCCATTGTTCGATGAGCGCCGTCGCTGATGGGTCGCCGTAGTGACACGCGATTCTCTCAAGCCGTCTCTTCGTGCCCTTTTCAAACATGAACTGAGCGCGCTCCTTATCACCTTCGATGTTTTCTAGGTGCTTTTGGCGATAGCGGGCTTGCCGCTCGGCGTTTGTCAGTAGTCGCTTTGCTTTCGTTGCCACGGAAACAATTTTCCTATCCGTTATGCTCGTAGCGTTACGCTCGTAACGAGATTAAATCAACGCAACACTCCAGGCAGCCCGAGCACGGCGCCGGAAACCTTGGCACCACCGGCGATCGCGTCCGCGACGCTTCTTCCTTGAGCTTTGCCCGTTGACGAGACGGGTTGAGGCGGCGGCGGCGCTGTTCGGGTTGGGATAATCTGCGGCGCAAACGGCTGGCGGTCCGATCCTTGAGAAAGGTGACCACGGGGGCGCCCTGATTCAGAGCCGCCTCCTCAGCTTGCAATTAGCTGTAACGGCTATCGTGCCGAGTATGGATCGCCGCCCTCCCGTTGCCGAACCATCGACGAAGCCCTTCTCGCCCTCCAGCAGTTGGCCTGGCCAAAAGGACCAGGCCATGTTCAGCACATGTACAACATTGGCCAATCCGATACGCGAGAGGCGGTGACGCTCGCCGATTGCTGGAGTCATCAGCCGGGGCTGAAGATCGACGATGCCGGCACCGGCATCGGCGTTGTCGCGCACCGCCGGATCGAGATTGGTCCACCCTCAGCCCCCCAGCAGAGGTGGGGGTTTGACGGGGAACCGCCAAAGGCGCTGGTTATAAAGGACTCTGAAAGATGGGACTTCATGAAAGCTTCAAGTGCAACTGATCCAACTGCTTGCCCGCCATCCCTGATTCCTGATATAGGCGCGAATCCTCATTCCGTCCTACGGTCGAGACGAAGTAGGCCGTCGCCAGAATTTGTGGCCTAGAAAATTCCGCACCTTGTGTAAACCGCCTCGCACTGCATTGAAGCTCCCCCGCTACTGCCGGCGCAAGCCATTGAAGAGCGATCGATAGGCATATTTCTTTGAGCCGCCGACCTGGGCCCGCATGCAGGGCTGCCAAATCGCAGCTGAAGCATTGGGACAGGATTACACACGGCGGCTGTGGAGCGAGCTGAAAACGTTCTGTTGCCCGCCTTTGATAGCTGGCGCTCGCGAGGGTTGACGGACATGGTGCCGGCGTCGCCGGTGCCCGGCTCATTCGACTGGCTTGTCAGCATCTTCAAGGCCCATCAGAAATGGAAAGAAATCGATCACAAAACGCAGCGCCAGTACGAACAGGGGCTGGCATTATTTGCCAATCACAGGCTGAAAGATAACATGCGCGCGGGCTCGAAGCAGATTTCTGCTTTTACCAGGGGATTCGTTGACGCGATTTAGGCGAAATTGCTGATGGTGGAAGAGAAAGACAAGGACGGCAACATTGTTTATCGCGAGCGTCGCCGCTTCGCAAATGCCGCGATGGTCGCGTGCAGGCGGGCTTGGTTCGTCGGTCAGCGTGCTCAAGAAAAGAAGGTACCGGCGATTAATCCATTTTCGCGAATGGGCTTAAATGCCCGCGCTGCGGGCCACCGTGCGCGCACCACGTGATGGCCAACCCGTGCGCGAAACACCAGCTGCGATTTGGGAAGAATTCATCGCGTTCAGAGCAGCCGCGAGAAAGCTTGGGTATGGCTCCGTCTCAACGGCGGCATTGTTGGCTTGGGAGTGGTTGCAGCGAGAAGAGCACGTCTTCGGAGCTTTCGAGATCGCGCACTATCGGCCAAA
>JASHRR010000839.1 GCA_030037185.1 Xanthobacteraceae bacterium
GGCTGCCGCCATCCGCAACTGGATCGGCCGGCTGCGCGACCAGGGGATCGACCTCCCTGTGCGGATCGGTCTCGCTGGCCCCACCACGCTGTCCGGCCTGTTGCGCTACGCCCGCATCTGCGGCGTGACGGCCTCCGCCCAGGGCCTCATGCGCCACACCGGCCTCGCCAAGCAATTGTTCGGGATGGTGAGGCCGGACGCGCTGTTGCGGCCGCTTGCCGAGGCGATGGCCGAGCGCAGCTCGGTTGCGCCGCACATCTTCGCGTTCGGCGGCCTCGCCGCCGCCGCCCGCTGGGCCGCCGCAGTTGCCGCCGGGCGGATCACGCTCGATCGCGCGGATGGGTTCACGGTCGAGCCGCCGTCAACCGCCGCCTCCTAAAAGGAGGCGGCTTACAATCCTCAAACGCCGCAGGTGAGCACGCCGTCCTCAAACGAGACCGGCGGCGTTGCAACGCAGACAGCAGTGCTTGCTTAAGCTCCAGGCTGTGAAAGCGAAGGCTGCAGACAAACGGGTCTTCGCCGGCGGTCCCTGCGGTGCAACATTGCCGCGGGGAGTAGCATCGACAACAGTGCGCCTCACCACGCCGGTACGGCGCACCTCGCGGAGGGCCGTTAATTAACAAGCTGCCCGCACCTTGCCCGGCGTGGCCGGCTTCTGGCGGTTCTCACTCAACCAGCAAGGAGCGGCGCTTGCTGTGCCGAAAGCCCGGCCGGTTGGAAAATTGTGAGATTTGCCTCACCCGCTTCGACGCGCCGCAAGCGCGCACGGACTGACGGCCGAACGCGCCAGCGCGGCGGAACTTGACCTTTTTGTCGAGGCCCGCCTAAGCGAGCGCGCCGCGCGGCCGCAAGGCGGCGAGTGCCTCGAGCTCGGTCGGCTCGCGCCCGTCAGCAGCACCCCGATCGCGACTCTGATCGCGTTCATCGAGGAGTTCGACCCTCTTGAGTTCCTCGGCGCTTTCTTCAAGCGCGACCCTCGCATCGCGAAGTTGTGCCTCAAGCTCGTCGATTGAACGTTTCAGGTTCTCGCGGCGGGCAATAGCGGCCTTGGCATAGGTGGGATAAGCAAAGTGGGACGGATCGTAGATGCCAGCCCGTTCCTGCTCCGCCACGATTTCGCGTTCGAGATCGCCTGCAATACGCTGGAAGTCGATAATCATCGCCTCCATCTGAGCGACCTTGCGCCGCTTCTCGTCGAGCTGAAACTTCTTCACGCGGATAAGTGTGTTGCGTGCCTTCATGGACCGTTGACTCCGCGGACAAAACCGGCCGGCTTCGCCGAACCGGAACCCTGCATCATGGTCACGATTGTGTTAGTTTTCTGTTTCCACCAGCGGCCGCCGCCCGTCCCCTTATCCCTTTGGGGGGTCGTCGCAAACCGGGTTGGGCCGGGGCCCGCCGGACCACCGGCGCGGGCCCGCGGCGTCCAAACGGGGTACGCGGCGCTGCGGCGGCCGGATCGGGGTGCGTCTGATGCAGCCGGCATTTTTATGACAGGGGCTCGCAGAACCTCTCAATGCGCGCTAATGGACGCCGCTAAATTCAGCTGCGCGTTAACTAAATTCATCGTTCATTAACGCGGTGTTTACCCGGATCGTTAATTATTACCCGACCGTCGATGGGATCACCGAACTGTCTCGTGCAGTTGGCGACGGCCGGCATTTTGAGAATCGGTTAGCACCGGTTCTTAACACCAGACACGAACCTAAACGTGCTTGAAAAAACCGGTCAGCCCAAGGGATTAGGCTTATTTTGCGACACTTTACTGTTCGGCGCTTGGCTTGGGAATCAGGTTTTGTTAAGGATCCTCGATTGAGGCCACGAATCACTTGTCCCAAGGCAATTACCGCGGCTGCCCCGTAGGGCAGACGACCTGACGCCGAGAGGCGCGGAAGGGGACTGGCATGCGCGTCCTACTGATCGAAGACGATAGCGCGACCGCGCAATCGATTGAGTTGATGCTCAAGTCTGAGAGCTTCAACGTCTACACGACAGACCTCGGCGAAGAAGGCGTCGATCTCGGCAAACTTTACGATTACGACATTATTCTGCTCGACCTCAACCTGCCCGATATGTCGGGGTTCGAAGTGTTGCGGTCGCTGCGGCTGTCCAAGGTCAAGACGCCGATCCTGATCCTGTCGGGGCTCGCCGGCATCGAGGACAAGGTTAAAGGCCTCGGCTTTGGCGCCGACGATTACATGACCAAGCCGTTCCACAAGGACGAGCTGGTGGCTCGCATCCATGCCATCGTGCGGCGCTCCAAGGGGCATGCCCAATCAGTCATCCAGACCGGCGAACTCGTCGTCAATCTCGATACCAAGACGGTCGAGGTCAACCGGCAGCGCGTCCACCTCACCGGCAAGGAGTACCAGATGCTGGAGCTCCTCTCGCTGCGCAAAGGCACGACGCTGACCAAGGAGATGTTTCTTAACCACCTCTACGGCGGGATGGATGAGCCGGAGCTCAAGATCATCGACGTGTTCATCTGCAAACTGCGCAAGAAGCTCGCCAACGCATCGAACGGCAAGAACTTCATAGAAACTGTATGGGGCCGCGGCTATGTGCTGCGGGAGCCCTCAGACGACGACATCCGCGTTCCGGCCGAGTGACAAGCCGATTTGCAAGTCGCAAAGGCGACATTGTGTTCCTTTCTCAATCGCTTGGCTGGCGGAATTCTCGCCGTCCCCGCTGACGTCAACCAAGGTTTGCACCCATCGCGTTCTCGAGAATGGCGCCGGACGCGTCTTGATTTTGCGACGTTTCCCCCGGCCTTCCGGACCCCCCTTTCCGGCAAGTTATTGATGAAGAATCGAAACGGTAATAGCGCGCGGCAGTTCTGTATCCATGCCGTTTATGAACAATATGGCTCATTCCTGCCTGGCAGACTTACCCCATGCCCGACCTCGCCGATCTCTATCCCGGTTTCGCCTCCCATTGGATCGATACCTCTGCCGGGAAAATCTTCGCGCGTGCCGGCGGCAGCGGCCCGCCGTTGATGCTGCTCCACGGTTACGCGCAGACTAACGTGATGTGGCACAAGGTCGCTGGCGAGCTGGCGAAGCACTGCGCGCTCGTGATCCCGGATCTGCCGGGCTACGGCTGGTCGGCGGTGTCCGCCGCCGGCCCCGACCACGCCCCCTATACCAAGCGCGCCATGGCCGCTGCGATGATCGAGGTGATGCAGGCGCTCGGGCACGCGCGTTTCAACCTGGCAGGCCATGACCGCGGCGGCCGCGTCGGCTATCGCCTCGCGCTCGACCACCCCGGGCGGCTGATGCGGCTGGCGACGCTCGACATCGTGCCGACCTACGCGATGTGGCACGGCCTCGACGCGCGCCTGGCCTACCGGATCTGGCACTGGACGTTTCTGGCCTTGCCGGCGCCTGGCCCGGAAGACATGATCGGCCGCGACCCGGTCGCGTTCTGGGACTGGAAGACTGCGCCGGGCACCGGGGCCAAGAGTCTTGCCGCTTTCGATCCGCGCGCGCTCGTTCACTACCGCGCCTTCTTCTGCGATCCGCTGCGCATCCATGCCACCTGCGAGGACTACAGGGCCGGCCGCACAACCGATCTCGCTCACGATGAGGCAGACCGGGCGGCGGGGACGAAGATTGTCTGCCCGATGCTGGCGCTGTGGGGTGCGAGCGGCATTCCCAGCGAGACCGCAAGCCCTCTCGACACTTGGCGTGAATGGGCGAACGATGTGCGCGGCTTTTCGATCGACTGCGGGCACTATCTGCCGGAGGAAAATCCGCAGGCGACCGAGGCGGCGCTCATCGATTTCTTCGCCGGTCGCTAGTCGGCGTCGTCACCTCGCGCGGATTTGCGCAGAGTAATCGCATTTGGTGCAACCACGCTTGTCCTTGCGGGCGCGGGGAGAAGCCTCGCCACCTGCAATTGTCGCCTGGCCGGCAGGATCGACACGCTTCGCTTTGCACAGCCTGCGATGCTACGATGCGGTCCCATGTCTGTTGCCGATTACCAGGAAGCGTTCACCGGCACCAAGGAAGTTGCCGCGCCTTTGCGCTTCGACGCCGCGCGGCTCGAAAGGTGGCTTGCAGCCCATGTGCCGGGGTTTTCCGGGCCGCTCACGGTGCGCCAGTTCAAAGGCGGGCAGTCCAATCCGACGTATCTCTTGGAGACCCCCATCGCTCGCTACGTGCTGCGCCGCAAGCCGCCCGGCAAGCTGTTGCACTCCGCCCATGCGGTCGACCGTGAATTCCGCGTCATCTCGGCGCTTTACCATCAGCGCTTCCCGGTGCCGGAGCCGATCGTCTATTGCGACGACGCTGAGGTGGTGGGCACTGCATTTTTCGTCATGGGCTACGTCGACGGACGCATCTTCTGGCAGTCGCATCTGCCGGGCTCGCATCCCACCGAGCGCGCCGCCATCTACGATGCCGCCAATGCGACGATTGCGCGCCTGCATGGCTTCGATCCGAACGCAATCGGCATTGGCGACTACGGCCGCGGCGACAACTACGTCGGCCGTCAGGTCGAGCGCTGGTCGAAGCAGTATCGCGCCTCGGAGACGCAAACCATCGACGACATGGAGCGGCTGATGGTTTGGCTGCCGAACCATTTGCCTCCACCGGCACCGATACGGCTTATCCATGGCGACTTCCGCCTCGACAACACGATCATCGCCAAGGATGCGCCTGCCGTCCTCGCCGTGCTCGACTGGGAACTGTCAACGCTCGGCGATCCGCTCGCGGATTTCTCCTATCACCTGATGAAATACCACATGCCGCCGACCGACAGCGGCGGCGGCACCGCCTCGCTGGTTGGCCATGACCTTCGCACGCTCGGCATTCCGTCCGAGGCGCACTACATCGATGCCTATAGGGCGCGCACCGGCCTTGATCCGCGCCCGCATCTCAACACCTACCTGGCATACAATTTTTTCCGGATCGCCGCGATCCTGCAGGGCATTGGCGGGCGGATCCGGGACGGCACCGCGACCAGCGAGCATGCGGCCGCCAAGACGCTGATGGTCCGCCCGCTGGCGGCAGTGGCGTGGTCGTTCGCCTGCGCGGCGGGTGGCTAGATGAAAAGCCTGGCGCTCGCGCTCGGCGCCGGCGGTGCGCGCGGACTTTCCCATATCGCGGTGTTCGAGGTGCTCGACGAGCTGGGCATCAAGCCGGTTGCTATTGCGGGCTCCTCGATCGGTGCGGTGGCGGGTGCGGTCTACGGGGCCGGGATGAGCGGCAAGGCGATCCGCCATTACGTGGTTGACCTTGCCCACAACCGCGGCGAGGTCTGGCGGCGCCTGATGTTGGCGCGCGCCGGCACCATCGGGGATATGTTCAACGGCAACTTCACCGCTGCCGTGCGGCTCGATGCCGAAAAACTCGTCGCCCAGTTTCTGCCCGATCCGGTTCCCGACGATTTTGGCGCGCTCGGGATTCCGCTGACCGTGGTGGCCTCCAATCTCTACGGCCGCCGCGAGGTGACCTTTAGCGCAGGCCCGCTCAAGCCGGCGCTCGCGGCCTCGATCGCGCTGCCCACCATCATGCGGCCGGTCGTTCTCGGCGACCGCGTGCTGATCGATGGCGGCGCCACCAATCCGCTGCCGTTCGATCTGCTGCGCGGGCGCGCCGATATCATCGTGGCGGTGGACATCTCGGGCCCCCCGGCCGAGGGCCGCAAGGGCCTGCCCAACACCATCGAATCGCTCTATGCGACTGTGCTGGTGATGACGAGCGCGATCATCAACGAGAAGCTCAAGCGCGAGGCCCCCGATCTCCTGGTGCAGCCTCATGTCGGCACGTTCCGCGCCCTCGACTTTTTTCAAGCGAGCGCGATTCTGCGCGTGGCGGAAACGCTGAAGACGGATTTGAAGGCGAAGCTGGAGGCGTTGCTCGTACTGTAACCCATCCCCCCGCCTGAAGGCGGGGGCTTTTGCTGAGCCTCGAGGTGTCGGTGAGAGCCTGGCTACCGCCGCACGGCAAAGAAATGGCGCAGCAGCGCTGCCGCCTCGGTCTCGCCGATGCCGCCGTAGACCTCGGGCCGGTGATGGCATGAGGGCGAGGAGAAAAACCGCACGCCGCTGTCCACCGCGCCGCCTTTGGGATCGGCCGCCCCGTAGTAGAGCCGCCGGATGCGGGCGAACGACAATGCGCCTGCGCACATGGCGCAAGGCTCCAGCGTGACATAGATATCGCATTGGCCGAGGCGCTCGGTGCCGAGCGCCGCGGCGGCGGCCCTCACCGCCAGCATCTCGGCGTGCGCCGTCGGGTCGTGGTCGGCAAGCGTGCGGTTGTGGGCGCGCGCGATCACGGCGCCGTCGCGCACCACCACGCAGCCGATTGGCACTTCGCCCTCAGCCGCGGCGGTGCGGGCTTCCGCCAACGCCAGATCCATGAAATTCGTCACGTTATCGCCCGTGATCTCTGCTATCAGCCGGCATGTTTATCGATGAACCCAGCCATGCCCCGCAAGAGCAACAATAACCGCCGCGGCGGCCCCGAGGGGGACCGCCTGCGGGGAGCCAGCCCTCCCGGTTCAGGGAATGACGACAGAACCCGCATCGCCAAGGTGATGGCGCGGGCAGGTCTGTGCTCGCGGCGGCAAGCCGAGGAATGGATCGCAGCGGGCCGCGTCGCCGTCAATGGCGGAACCATCAGGTCGCCGGCCGT
>JASHRR010000840.1 GCA_030037185.1 Xanthobacteraceae bacterium
ATTACCTGTCTTGCGCAAGATATACGGGCACCAGCGGCGCGAGGTGATTGACTGGCTGGATATGATGAAAGACAGGCGCGACACCGAGATAACCCGTTCGATCTACGGCGATCCTGGTGCTTGCGTTTGACCCGTCGGAACTATTCAGGTGATAGCCTTCTTGGTAGTGCGGTCGATGTTGGACGATTCCCTCGACGCCAATCAGTGGGCGTGCTGCCTGTGAGGCCCTGCCAACATTGTGTTCGGAGCGTGGCCGCGGCGCGGGACTCCCCGGAACTCCGCGCCCCGATGCGGCGTTCGCATGTCGGCGATTCGCTCCACCCTTCCGTCTGCGCTTCAACACGAGGACGTCCGGCTTGCTGCGTGGTCGAGGCGGCGCGGCAGATATCCTTGACCAGTTAGCCAGTCGCAACGATGATCGCGCGCATTGAGGGTGAGCATGCTTACCTGTTTGATTGCATTGGATGGTGACGTGCATGCCCGATGTTTCGAGGACGAACGCGAGGAACTGAAAAGGAACGAAGACACCAAGGCGCGTGCTTGACAGCGGCTGATGTGTACGCAGATCTCGAACTACAAAACCTGTTCCCGAGGCGATGCTGTTGTTGCCGCCGTCTCCGGCATCCTCGACACCTCTGGTTTGGAGGGGTCATCGGTCTACGCTCAAATCTGGGCGCCCCGAATGATGTTTGGCGGCCATCGAGGCGTCTTGCTTGGAGCAAGACGCCGCCGCAGCATCCGCGCAGCAGACCATCCCAGTCCGACCACGCAGCATTTTCATTGAATGATCGCCGAAGAGACGAGGGAGAGCCGCCGAAAACCTCGGGAAAAGCTTTCGAGTCACGAAGAGTCCCATCCAGATCATTTGCGTTCAATGCAATTCAAAGGAGGATCCGGCGAGAATGAAAAATCGAAAAAATGGGAACGGCGATCGGAGCCTCACTGGCGCCTTTGTTCGAATGCCGGCCCGGCTTACGCAGGCCCGGGTCAGTCGCTGGTACGATGAGCACGGAGACAAGAAGTATCCCTGATCAGTTGAAGCCAGCAAGGCGGCTGCGGACAATGTCCAGAACCTGATTGGCGACGGCCTGCCCGTCCGGGCCATAGTGCGCAAGAACTGGCAGACTCACCTTATCGATTGCATTCTTCATGGTGGCGATCAGTCCATCAATGATGTCGTCGGCAGCAGCCGCTTTGAGGCTGGCCCGCGTGGCCACCGTCTTGAAATCGGCACGGCGCAACTTGTCGTCCCTGCCGTTCAATTTCAACGCCATGCGGTCATGGGCCAGATTCGGAAATACCCTAGTCGTCACCGCGTCGTACATGGGCGCCATCCGCACCCTATCAAATTTCTCCTCGCCGGGCTCGGCGACTTTGAGCAGCGCGATGTTTTTGAGGTGCATGTCGCCATCGGCAATTAGCCAGGCGAACAAAGCTCGGCGAATGATCGTGGTAATGTCTTCGTCGGGCGCGGTGGAAAGCGGGCGTGCTTGGCGCACGACCCGGTCGATGGTGCCGTCGTATTTCGACTGCGTTGGCAACTCCAGGACGGAGCAGAAGTCCTCAAGCGCTAGCATGCGCGTGTCGTGTCCGCCTTCGCGGATATCGAAACGCTCCACCACGAGGGCCGGCGGCAGCTGGTCCGGCATGTTGATGAGCGCGATGGTCGGCACGCCGAAACCGCAAGCGCGGCCAAGCGTCAGGCAAAGCCACTCGATGATAGGCAGCGACTCAAAACCGCTCGTCCCTGCAGGTTTGAAGATGTGTGTGAACGGATTGCCCGTGCCCGGAAGCAATTGTCCGTGCACATCGAGATAGAGTGGCGCTTTTATCTGAATGCCGGAAAGACGGGGAGTCTCTTTGTTTTCAAACATCCGCGCGAGATTGCGCTCAAACGTCTCGTTGAGGTTGCCGCGGCCCGGGCCTGCATAGGTGCCAGTGAATATGCCGTCCTTCGAATACTGGACAAGATGCGTCTGCAATACGTCATCCGGCAAGGTTTTGAGCTCGGCCACGTTCTCGACGATCGTGATGTTGGACATGTAGCGCTTGCCAGAGCGCAGGGCTGCACGCTCATCCTTGTCCTTGAGAACGGATTGGAGCCACCCTTCCGGCAGCAGCGACATAATGAACGGCGGCAACTTGCCGGGGGTTGTCTGCCGAATGAGAGGCGGAATTTTCTTGTCGAGCGCGGTCCAGCGCCACTCGAACCCGTCATGGCGCAAATGCCCAATCGGATCCCCGTGCCAAGCGACTGTGAGGCCAAACGCGGCTTCATTACGGGCGCTCACGGTAGGCCTCCGTAACAGGTATCTTTCGGCACCTTCGCCCTCGCGAAGCCAGTCGTTTTCGCGAGCAAGAGTCCAAGTGGCTTTGGCAGCTTCCTCAGGGCTACCATATTCCTCGATAAGGCGCGTCGCCATGGAGACACGCATGGCGTCGTCAATCGAAGAAGCGTGTTCGCTGCGAAGACGAAGGGCTTCGAGAAAGCGCTGCCGGATCGACGAAACATCGACCC
>JASHRR010000841.1 GCA_030037185.1 Xanthobacteraceae bacterium
CGCAGCGCCACCTCCTTGAGTCGCTGGGAGTTTGAGGAATTAGGCGAGCCGACCACGATGAGGGCGTCGACCACCGGGGCGACGCGCTTGACCGCCTCCTGGCGATTGGTGGTGGCGTAGCAGATATCCTCCTTGTGAGGACCGGCGATGTTGGGAAACCGCCGCTGCAGCGTCGCGACGATTTCGGCGGTGTCATCCACCGAAAGCGTGGTCTGCGTCACATAGGCAAGAGCGTCGGGATTTTTCGGCCAGAACGTCTCGGCCTCCTCGGCGGTTTGCACCAGGCGGACGGCGTCCGGCGGAAGCTGCCCCATGGTCCCGGTGACTTCCGGATGACCTTCGTGCCCGATCAGCACGACCTCACGCCCGCGCCTGAAATGAATCTCGGCCTCCCGATGCACCTTGGTGACGAGCGGACAGGTCGCATCGATGGCCAGCAGCTTACGGCGGCCAGCCTCGAGGAGCACCGATTTCGGCACGCCATGAGCCGAGAAGACCACCGGCACTTCGCAATCGGGGATCTCGTCCAGCTCTTCGACGAAGACGGCCCCCTTTTGGCGCAGGCTTTCGACGACGTAGCGGTTATGAACGATCTCGTGACGCACGTAGACCGGTTTGCCATAGACGGCCAGTGCCCGCTCAACCGTGTCGATCGCGCGCACCACGCCGGCGCAAAAGCCGCGGGGGGAACACAGAAGCACTTTCAACTGCGGCTTTTCAGAGGCAGGGGAGGACGACATTTCGGTTGGTCCGGGTTGAGGTTAAACGGTGCCGCAACGTCGGGATTTGGTTTTTTGCGCGTGCCGATGTCAAGACTTGCGCCCGGCAAAACGTGAAGTTGAGTGTGAACGCGGTGAACAACGGTGCCGGGCACCTCGTCGAAGCGGCGGCTCCCTGAATTTAATCACATCCCGCGCCCGGCGCCGGGGTTGCACAAGTCGATGCCGCGCCCCTATATAGCACTCATCCACGTCATCTTCGATGGCAATAGGCTCCGCCCGCTGGCGGCCGGAGCGCAGGAGAATTTACCATGACGGCCCAGCCCCTTATGCCGAAGGCAACCGCAGTCTGGCTGGTGGAAAACACGGCATTGACGTTCGACCAAATTGCCGATTTCTGCAAGCTCCATCCCCTCGAGGTGAAGGCCATCGCCGATGATGAGGGCGTTCAGAGCATCATCGGACGCGATCCGATCGTGACCGGGCAACTTGCCCGTGACGAGCTTGCCAAGGGCGAGGCTGACCCGAATTACCGGCTACGGCTCGCCGAGCCGAAGGTCCACTTGCCTGAGCCGAAACGGAAAAAGGGACCACGCTATACCCCGGTTTCGCGCCGGCAGGATCGCCCGAACGCCATTTTGTGGCTGGTACGCAACCACCCTGAGCTGAAAGACAGCCAGATCATGCGCCTCGTCGGTACCACGAAGTCGACCATTGAGGCGATCCGCGAACGCACCCACTGGAACGCCTCTAACCTTGCCCCGATGGATCCAGTGACGCTCGGCCTTTGCTCCCAGATTGATCTCGATTTCGAGGTTCAGCGCGCTGCCAAGGAAAAACCGGCGGAGGTGGAAACCGGCGCGACCTTGCTTCCGGCTGAGATTACGACCGCCCGCCCGGCAGAGCTCGAGCCTGCCGCAAGCCCCAAGGAAGGGGAAGAACTCGACGTCCAGGCCGTGCTCGCCAAGCTCAAGCAGATCGGCAAAAACGAATAGGTGGCCGCAACGTTTCCCCCATCGGGTCTCGCCTTCGGCACGGCAATCGCAAGTCGGCCGACGTCGCTGGGCGGGCTGGGATCGAAACGCTTGATATCACCGTGTTGCCGCCCGCGCTGGCCGTTCAGCAGTTCACCCGCATTGCAGTCGCTAGCGCTTTGGCGAATCGATAGTTAGCGGCTCACCTTATTTGCGATCGAGTTACACGATCCGCCCGGGCTCAGCCCGCCCGAAACGGAAATAGTCAGCAATTGGTCAAATCGCATTGGGAAAGACTGGCCAGTCTTCCACGCGCTCGGTCTGCTGCAGGTCGAATACGGGAATATGCAGATGGCGGGCTATGTTACATCGTCACCGAGCGAGCTTGTCGGTGTCATCTCAGGTGATCTGCGCTGAAACGGTTGGCGCGTGGCTCCGCACAAGAAGACCCGGTGCAGCGTCAGCGGCGCCGCACGCCGGCACTGCCAAGGCTCGGCCACATTGCTTCATAAAGCGGGTTTGGCGACGGCATTGTTCGTGATATCGATAAAACAACGCGAGCCACTCGATCGTCGGCGCCCGTTATGACCTTGATTCTCAGCAACCATGATGTCGAGCAGCTGTTGACGATGCGCGAATGCATCGAAGTGCTCGAAGACGTCTATGTCGAATTGAGCGAGGGCCGCGGCGTAAACCGTCGCCGGTCGGACTGCCTGGTTCCGTCGGCGCGACCGGATGCGGTTTATAGCCTGAAATCGATGGACGGCATCATTCCGAAATTGGCTATCGGCGCGGTCCGGATCGATTCCGACATCGTGACGTGGCCGGTGGAGGGTGGCAACATGCGCCGTGTCAAGGTGCCGGCCGCGCCAAATCGCCGATATGTCGGATTGGTGCTGTTGTTCTCCTCCCATAGCGGCGAGCCGCTGGCGATTCTGCCTGATGGCGTCATGCAACGGATCCGGGTCGGCGCCACCAACGGCCTGGGCGTCAAGTACCTTGCCCGCGACGATGCGACCTCGGTCGGAATTCTTGGGACGGGCTGGCACGCCGGCGCGCAACTCATCGCCGTTTGTGCCGTGCGCAAGATCAAGACCATCCGCTGCTTCAGTCCGAATTCCAGTCATTGCGAGGCGTTCGCGCGCGACATGAGCGCCGCGCTCGGCATTGAGGTCAAACCCGTTGGCAGCCCGCAGGACGCGATCGGCGCCGTTGACATCGCGATGTGCGCCACCAATTCAGTCGACAGCATCTTCTTCGAACGCTGGATAAGTCCCGGTATGCATGTGACCTCCATCAAGGTGCCCGAAATTGACCGGCCGGCGATCAAGCGGGCCGATCGCCTTGTGATCCATACCCGTGATGACAAGCCGCTCCACGTTATCGCCAAGAACCTCGCGGTCCCTGAAACCAAAGAAGACAAGGGCTGGAGACTGGGCGAAGGAATCGATTTCGCGAATACGCCAACCCTGGCGGACGTGATTGCTGGCAAGGCCGCGGGGCGTTGCGCGGACCACGAAGTGACCTGCTTCATCAACAATCTGGGACTGGGCTACCAATTCGCGGCAGCCGGCGCGGTGGTCTACCGCAAAGCAAAGGAGCGCGGCCTAGGGCATGAATTGCCGACCGACTGGTTCACCGAGGACGTTCATCCTTAGCGTCATCGGAGAGGGCGATCGACTCGAATTACCTCGGCTCTGCACTTTGGCCATCTGAGCACGCACACGCAGGTGTCCTGCGATCAATCCAGCGCAGGAAGGGGGTAGCCCCCGGCGCTCGTCGCCGAGGACGAGGATCGTCGGGCCGGGATAGTCGAAGCGGCGGAGCTCGGCCGACCAGCGCCGATGACGCGGCAGCGATGGCCGCGCAGCCAGTTTCAGAGGCCGACATTGTTCGCCCGTATGAACGTCTGCCGCAACGGCGCCCCCATCGAGGCGCGGACGCTGGCGGGGTCGAAGCGATCGATCCGGCGCCTGATGCTCATTCTCGCTTCCGTTCAGCGCGAAGTCCCACCCCCGCCGCTAATCTTTGCACCAAGCGCGCGTTGGGACGGACGACTGGCGGCTAAATACGCCGATCTTGTTGATCCTCGGAGCTCACCACCACTTTGCAGGCCATGTACCACTCCTATTGGTGCCTCGCGCGACGAGGCTGTGCCAAGCAAAGGCGAACAGGGCGAGCAAAATCGCACCGATGCCGACTGGCGCCACGAGGAAGCCCCAGGACATGTTGTTGACAACCACTACCAGTGGATCGATCCCGGCCGGCGGGTGAAACGTCTTGGTCAGGTGCATTGCGATCATCGCTAGTCCAACTGCCAGGGCAGCGGCCCACGGCCCCGGACCGGACAGTTTGACGATGAGCAGCCCAACGAACGTGGCGACCAGGTGGCCACCGATCAGCGCCCGTGGCTGTGCCGGCTCTGCCTGGGGCGAGCCAAGTACTGTGACGATTGATGTCGCGAAGGGAATCGCTACCAGCGGAAAGGCGGCTCTGGCGGAGAATGCCTCCATGCCCGCGATGGCGACCGCGCCGCCGGCCGCACCCGCAATGATAGTGAGCAATCTAGTTCGTCGCGCATGCAACCATCGACGATACCGGAATATCATGGCCAATTAACCCACACTTGAATCCAAATGCCGCCAAGTCGGCGCGTTCCCGGCCACAGTCCGAGGTTCCCGCCCTTGAGTTAGTCCGGCGGTTGGACGGTTTGATCCACTCGGCCCCGACGCAATCGCCACATCGGTGCCCCCTGATCTCGTACGTCATGGGAGGGCGGTGAAGCTGGACCCACATTGCCGATGTTATCAGACGGGAGGCATCGCCCTAAGGCTCGCTCAAAACACCCCGCGGGGCTACGATGATTGGGGCTGGACACTGCAGCGGGCGACGCGCGCCTCAATCGATCGGGCTCACCGGACAGGATCTACGGGAGGCTTCTTAGAGTTGCTGGCTTTCGCGACGGAACGACTTCCCATAGTGTGACGGGAGGGATCGGTATCGGTTTCGAGCTATGCCAAGGGCGCTGTCCGAAAGCGGGTCTCACGTCCAGGAACGCGAAGCCCCCGCAGGACGGGACTGGCGGCAATAGAGCTCGAGGCCCGCGTGGACTGCGGTCAGATATGATGCCCTAAATGCAGAATCGACATAGTTTGAATTGCAGAAAACGCCGCAACAGGAGGAGCAACAATGTCCTCGTTTAACTCGAAACACGTTCTCGTGAGTGCGACGCTTGCTGCCTTATGGGTGGCGCTGGCCTCTCAGGCTTCGGCCCAACAAAAGGGGGCACCTCCGAATTTCTCATCAGGTCAGTTCGGATGGGTTGGAGTGGGCGGCGGGTTTGGCATCGGCGGCGCCGTGTTTAGCCCCGTTCCAGGGCAACTGCCTCCCCTTGCCGATGATCCGGCGCACCGGTTCGTTCCCAACGGCACCAAAGCGCAGCCGACCTACCGGATCGCCGATCTCAGCAATCCGAACTTGAAGCCGTGGGTGAAGGAGCACATGGCGAAGGATAACGAAGAAGTGCTCGCCGGGAAGATCGGGTTCACGGCGCGATCAAGCTGCATGCCGGCGGGCGTTCCCGGCTTTATGGCCTATGGGGGACCGACGCCGCTTTATTTCGTTCAAACACCCAAGGAAGTCTGGATGATCTTTTCGGGCGATCACCAGGTGCGGCGCGTCTATATGGACGTGCCCCATTCGGAGAACCCGAGGCCGTCATGGTATGGCGAATCGGTAGGGCACTATGAAGGCGACACGCTCGTCATTGATACCATTGCGCAGAACGACAAAACCGTCGTCGATCCTTACCGTACACCCCACACTGAGAAGCTGCACGTCGAGGAGCGCTGGAGACTAGTCGATGACGGTAAGATGGTCGAAGTGACCTTCACGGTCGAAGACCCGGACGCTTTCTATCAGCCCTGGTCGGGCAAGCGACGCTACCGGCGCGTTCAAGAGCAGATGGTCGAAGATGTCTGCGCTGAGAACA
>JASHRR010000842.1 GCA_030037185.1 Xanthobacteraceae bacterium
GCTCGCGTGGCGGCCGTCTGCGTGCAGTGAGCGGGGAGATGGTCCTTGATCCAGCAACTCGGCACTCCTGAGCGAGCCTTTGCGCGACCCTGGAGCGACGCTGGAAAGCCTTAAACGAATGGAAAATGCCATGCGGTGAGCCGCGAACCGCGGAACGCAAGGCCAGGGCCGATGAATTCCGGAGATTCGCGCGGCGCGGGAGGGATTAGTTACGTCGCCTGCACGTTCAATCCGCGGGCGAGGTCTTCAGCGCCAACTCGATGATAAAAGATGGTCAAGAGTTGGTCCAAATAGAGATTCGGCCAAGGCCGTTGTCTACCTGCTGCACGCCCACTTGGTGTTTGTCACCACGCGGCACGGGAAAGTCTTCGATGCCGCAGTTGAGGCAGGGAATTTTCGTTCCGTCTGCGCCGACTTGGCGTGACATTGAAGGAGGTCAACGGCCAATCAACCACCGACATTTGCGGGTCACCTCGACGGCGACGCTTGTCCCTCTCCCGGCTTGCCGGGAGGGTGAGGGAGAACGCGAATTTTTCCCTGCCGGGAGGTTGGGAGCGTCGCGAACCGGGGGTCAGGCCGGCGGGGCTGGCTTGTCGGGCCGGGCCATTGGGACAAAAATCCGAGTCACATTGCGCCCCATCTTTTCGAGCATGGCGTTGAGGGCACGTTCTTCCAACCGGGTGGCGGGCCAGCGGAACAGAAAGCCGTGCACCGTCCATATCAGGAGAGCGGTAAATATTGCGGCGAAGATGACGTCGGAAAGGAAATGACCGCCGGCAAGCAAGCGGATGCAGGCGAAGGCGACACCGTATAGTCCGGCGCCTGCGAGCGCAATGTAGCGCCACGGCGGCGGCGCCAACATGGCCGGCGCCGCCATCCAGACCGCCGCGGAGGTTTCGCCGGAAACGAACGAGCAGTTAGAGTCGCAAGCACCGCGCGGATCCCACCAGGGCATGAACCTGTATTCTCCACCGAATTGGGTCACCATTCCGGGGCGCGGCCGTGCCCAGCCTTCCTTGAGAACCACATTGACGAGCAATCCGGGTCCGAGCGCCAGGGATATGATCAAAAACAGCGCCGCGCGAGTCGAAAGGAGGGTGGGACGCGCGGGCCAGAACATCCTCTTTGCCAAGGTGACGACCGCAGGCACAGTGGCCGCAATGATGACAAGCGGACCGATCTGACGCACCGCCTCGACAAACTGATCCAACCGGCGAACTCCCGGGCGGGCCGCGAGATCATAGAAGAATGACGCCACTCGCAGATCAAGCGAAGGATCGGCGGCAAAAATGACCCCGGTTAGAGCGCCAAAGAACACCAGGATGATGAGCGACGTGCGCGCCACCGGATGAACGCCCTGCTGGCAACGGATATTGAGAGCAACAGCGTCCGGTATGTCCCAAATTTCGGTGTTTCACAACCTTCCGTGCAGGTTTCGCGGGGCGGCGAAGCGGCTGCACCGGCTCATTGTTGTGAGGGAATCTCCAGGGATATGGGCAATTCTTGCACCCGCAGCCGCGCAGATTAAATTTTGTTTAGCCGGGACATTTCGCCGATGCGGATGTGTCTGCAAACTACCGCCGGCCCAGCGCAAGATCGTCCCGGTGAATCATCTCCGCCCGACCTTCAATTCCGAGCACGAGCAGGATATCACTCGACGGCCGACCTTTAACCTTTTCGGCATCGGGGGCGTCGTAAGCCACCAGACCGCGACCGATTTCCGTGCCGTCGGGACCGCGCACGATGACGGCGTCGCCCCGCGCGAACTGTCCCTCCACCCGGATGACGCCGACCGGCAGCAGGCTATTGCCGCGCCGCACGGCGGCGACCGCACCGGCGTCGATGGTGAGCGTGCCCTTAGGCTCCAGCGAGCCGGCGATCCATTTCTTGCGCGACGTTACCGGATTGCGCGGTGTCAAAAACCATGTCGAAGCCGGCCCCGATGCGATCGCCCGCAGCGGATGCTCGACCTGGCCCGAGCCGATCACCATGTGAGTTCCCCCGGTCGTTGCGATCTTGGCCGCCTCGATCTTGGTCTGCATGCCGCCCCGCGACAGTTCCGAAGGCGCGGCACCCGCCATCGCCTCGATTTCCGGGGTGATGCGCTCGACTACTGGGATGAGCTTTGCGGTCGCGCTGCGCGCAGGCGGCGCATCGTAAAGCCCGTCGACATCGGAGAGCAGGACCAGGAGGTCGGCGCTGGCCATGGTGGCGACGCGGGCGGCCAGGCGATCATTGTCGCCGTAGCGGATCTCGTTCGTCGCGACGGTGTCATTCTCGTTAATCACCGGCACGGCCCGCCATTCGAGCAGCTTGGCGATGGTCGAGCGGGCGTTGAGATAGCGGCGCCGCTCCTCGGTATCCCCAAGGGTCACCAGGATCTGGCCGGCGCCAATGCCGTGCCGGCCAAGGGCCTCCGACCAGGTGCGGGCCAGCTCGATCTGCCCGACCGCGGCTGCCGCTTGGCTTTCTTCGAGCTTGAGCGGCCGGTTGGGGAGGCGGAGCACCGAGCGGCCGAGCGCGATCGCTCCTGACGTCACCACCAGAAGATCGCGCTTTTCCCGGTGCAGGGCGGCGACATCTTCGATCAGTGAAGCAAGCCAGGCTTGTTTCACCCGACCGGCCGCAGCGTCGATCAAAAGCGACGAGCCGACCTTGATGACGATACGGCGGAAGTCGCGGATTGTTGGGAGCGTATTGGACATGCCGCTGGAACAATATCGGACGATGCAGCCTTTCGGCGCCTGCAGCTTTGGTTGCCGCAGGCGCCGATTGGGGATCGTTAGATCATACGATCGCCGCAGGCAATCGAATGGTGGGAGCGGGTAGGCGCGAGCCCAGCACGCGGGCTGCGCGATCCGTTCAGCACGGGACGGACGCGGCCGAACCGAACCCGTCCGCGCGCCATCACGCTGCCTTCTCGCTCCGTCCCGGCGGGAACCGGTCGTAGAACCTCTCGTTGCGAGCCGCCATATCGAGAAGCAACCGTGACGGCGCGAAGCGCGGGCCGTGCTTTGCGGCGAGCCGTTCGCACAGCGCCACAAAGCGTTTCGTCCCGGTCATATCGATATAGCTCAGCGTACCGCCCGTGAACGGCGCGAACCCGAAGCCCAGGATCGAGCCGACATCGGCCTCGCGCACATCGGTCAGCACGTTTTCCTCGAAGCATCGAGCGGTTTCCAGCGCCTGGATAGCGAGCAAGCGGTCTTTGAGCTCCTGCACATCGATGGTGTCGGGATCGAGCTTTGAGGATTGCAGGTCCGCGAGGCCGGGCCACAGCTTCTTCGCGCCCCGTTGCGGATAATCATAAAATCCTTTGCGGTTCTTGCGGCCGAACCGGCCGCGTGTCTCGACCATCTCGGCGAGCAAGGCCTTTTGGCGGGCATCGACCGCCGCTGTGCCGAGATCGTCTTCGGCGGCCTTCAAGATCTTCCAGGCGAGATCCACCGCGACTTCGTCGTTGAGCGCCAGCGGGCCGACCGGCATGCCGGCCATGCGGCCGACATTCTCGATCATCGCCGCCGGCACGCCATCGCTGAGCATCAGATGGCCTTCGCGAATATAGGTGCCGACCACACGCGAGGTGTAGAACCCGCGCGAATCGTTGACCACGATCGGGGTCTTGCGGATCGCCCGCACATAATCGAGCGCCGCGGCGAGCGCGGCATCGCCGGTGTATCGCCCGAGAATGATTTCGACCAACAGCATCCGCTCGACCGGCGAAAAGAAATGAATGCCGATGAAGCGCGACGGCTCCCGAAACTCCCGTGCGAGCGACGTGATCGGCAAGGTCGAGGTGTTGGAGCCGAACATGACGTGATCGCCGATGGCGGCTTGCGCCTTGGCGTAGGTGTCTTTCTTGACGGCACGATCCTCAAACACCGCCTCGATGACGAGGTCGCAGTCGCGCAATGCCGCGTAATCCGCGGTTGCGGTAATGCGCGCCAGCAGGGCGTCGCGGTCAGCCGCGGTTGCGCGGCCCTTGTTGATCTGCTCGGTGATAAGCTTGTGGGACTGCGCCTTGCCCTTATCGGCGGTCTCCTGGTCGCGGTCGATCAGCACGACATCGATGCCGGCCTGGGCTGTCACGTAGCCGATGCTTGCGCCCATGAAGCCGGCCCCGATGACGCCGATGCGCTGGAATTTGCTCGGCGGAATTGCCGCGGGACGCCGCGCCCCCTTGCCCAGCTCCTGCATCGATACGAACAGCGACCGCATCATGGCGGCCGCCTCGGGCGAGCGCAGGATGTTCGCGAACCAGCGTGATTCGACCTTGAGCGCGAGGTCGATCGGCAATTGCAGGCCTTCGTACACCACCTGCATGATTGCCCGCTGGGCCGGATAGTTGTCGTAGGTTTCGCGCCGGTAGATCGCGTTGGCGGCCGGGAAAGTCATCATCCCGGCCTTGGAATAGACGGTCCCGCCGGGCAAGCGAAAACCGTCAACGTCCCAGGGGTTGTTGGCCTTGCCGCCGGCCTTGATCCAGTCCTTGGCGGTGGCGATGAGGTCGTCTTGGGGCACCACGGCGTCGATCAGCTTCATCGCCTTGGCGCGCTCGACGCGAAGCTGATCGCCTTTGAGGAGAAATTGCAACGCCTCGGCCGGCGCGAGCATCCGTGCGATGCGGGTCGTGCCGCCGGCGCCCGGAAACAGCCCGACCTTGACTTCCGGCAGGCCGAGACGGGTTTTCGGGTTGTGCGCCGCAACCCGATAATGGCAGGCGAGCGCAAGTTCGAAGCCGCCGCCGACTGCCGTGCCGTTGAGGGCCGCGACCCATGGCTTCCCGCAGGTCTCGATGCGGCGGTAGAGCAGCGACAGCTTACGGCTTTCTTCGAA
>JASHRR010000843.1 GCA_030037185.1 Xanthobacteraceae bacterium
GTTCGTCGGCTGCCCATCCAGTCAAAATGCTCTCGGTCGTCATGGTGTTTCTCGTTCTCTCACACTGAGCGGTAGCCGGGTTTCTTGTAGATCGCCTCCGGCTTGGCTCGAATGTCCGGCTCATACACGTCCGCCATCCAGTCCTTCGAAGTGACCTCCTCGAATCCAACCGAAACCGAGTCTTCGCCGTAGTGCAGGGTTTCCGTCACGGCCCGGGTTATTGTGTCCGCGAGTTCCTGCTTCTGCCGCTCCGACTTACCGGGCCAGAGTTTTACGATGACATGGGGCATGACACTCTCCGTTTTTTTCGTGTTCCTATCGTGGGCGCCTTTCGAACACGTCCTTGAACACCGGCAACGCCGAAAACGCGTTCGGCCAGCCAGCATAGAATGCGAGTTGGGTAAGAGCCTCGCCCGCCTGTTCCTTGGTGAGGCCGTTATCCATGGCGCGGCCAAGGTGATAGGAAATTTGCGCAACCTGTCCGGTCGCGACCAGCGCGCTCACGGTGACGAGGCTTCGATCGCGCGGCGCAAGATCCGGGCGGAGCCAGAGATCGCGGAACAACACGTCGGTCGTATTCTGAACAAGGCCCGGAGCTATCGTGCCAAATTGCTCGTCAACGCGCTTCGCGCGTTCTGCTTCCGCCGCTTCATTGAGCGGCAGAAGCGAAGGCGAGGCCACAGGGAGATCATCGAACCCGATTTTTCGCGCGACAAAGACGTCCTTCGCTGCGGCGGCAGCGGCGGTCGCATTCGCCCAGCCCGCATAGAAGGCAAGGTGCGTGATGATCTCAGAAATTTCTGCGGGCTTGACTCCGCTATCGAGTGCAAGGCCGAGGTAGGATGGCAGCTCGTTTGTCTGATTGCGTGCGATAAGCGCAGACAGAGTGACAATGCTGCGGTCGCGCGACGAGAGGCCCGAGCGTTTCCACACCCCATTAAGCAATGTCGTGTCTTTGTATTTCTCAAGGGCTGGCGCGACCATGTGCACGTCCTCCTGGATGTTTGAACCTGCGTGAGCTGGTGGGCAAACGATCAGCAGTAATGAAACGGTCACGACGCTGACGAGTTTCATCTGGCGACTCTGTCGATGCTTGTTGAAGCGAGTGCTCATGATTGCCTTCTTTTTTATCGGGCCGGCAAAGACGAGCCGCATGTTGATGATTGCCGTGCCGAGCACAGCGATAGCGCTCGCGAGGAAGACCGATCCAAGTCCAATCCTTTCCGCGATCAACCCCAGGCCGGGACTACCGAACCCGAGGGCTACGTCCAGAAAGACTGTATAGGCGCCCACCGCGAGTCCGCGGCTTTGCGGCGGCGCACGCCTGACGGCCTCAGCGCCGAGACCCGGATACACCAGCGAATAGCCAAAGCCCGTGAGTGCGGCGCCCGCAGCGCAGATCAGGAGAATCGGTGCGAACCAGATCAGCGCCAATCCAGCTGCTTCAATAAACACGCACACGAGCGCGACCTTTGCCCCACCCAATTTGTCGGGCAGGTGACTGAAGAGAAGGCGTGCGGCAACCAAGCAAACAGCGAAGGCGCTGAACGGCAGCCAAACAGGCTTCCACCCATGTTGTGCGCAAAGCAACGAACTGAACCCGATCATTGCGCCGAAGCCAATGGTGCTAAGCGCCGATCCAAATCCCGGCATCCAGACCGCTGCTGCGACTGCCATTATTGCAGGCTGCCCGCCTCGCTTCGGGGCAGTCGGAGACAGCGGAGCGATGAGCGCGATTGTGATCAGCGGAATCACGGTGGCGGCGGTTGCTACTGCGATAAATCCTCCGGTGGCGTACAATGTCGTGCCGAGGGGCGCTCCGAATGCGAGGGCGGCAAACATCGCCATGCCCATCCAGGCAATTACCCGGCCTGCATGTTTCGGACTTGTGAGGGCCAGCCCCCAGCTGACCGCACCCGTAATGATGAAGCTCTCGGCGGCACCGAGCAGGGCGCGCCCGCTTACCAGTATGCTCACCGACGCCGAGGGTCTGCCGACAAAGATCAGCGAAGCGAGGTAGAGGAGGCCCGAGACAACGGCGGTGAGCAGCCCGACCACTAGCGCGCGCTTCGGCCCACGCACATCCGCATATCGGCCAGCCCACACCCGTGAGAAGAGCGACGCAGCGAACTGACTGCCGGTGACCAGGCCGACCACAAAAGCACTGAGACCAAGGCCCTGATGCACGTGCAGCGGCAATACAGGTAAGGCAAGACCAATGATTAGGAACGCGATCAGGACCGAGGCCATGATCGGTAGCAAAGCCGTCACCGGCTGCGAAACATTCACTGTGCTTATCGAGCTCTCGCATTTTGCGAGAGCGTGGGAATGTGTGGCGTCGGTCGTGAAGCTGCTGAGCATGCGTTAGTAATAAGAATAACCAGCCCACGCGATTAGTCCACAAAATGCGCACAGACTTATTTCACCAGCTTATAAATGGTCGCGAGAACGAGGGAGGGGACATGTCAGCAATTGGTCCACACCTGCCGACTTGCACGGTTGCACAAAAGTGGGTCGGCTAGTCTAAATAGTTCTCGGTAACCGGATAGGGCGGCAGACGTAGGATCAATTCAATGACCATACTTTCCAGAAGAACAATGCTCCTCGCGCCGGTGGCGCTTGCTGCCACGAGCACCGTCACAACTGCTGCCAGCGAAAAGAAGATGACGCTCGCAATGCATCAGAACACCTCAAACGGAG
>JASHRR010000844.1 GCA_030037185.1 Xanthobacteraceae bacterium
TGGCCGTCGCGGGCTAGCCTGCTTGACTACAACTACGATCGCGAGAGCGCGATGTGGTCACGCGACGCCCTCGACCAGGTGCTCGAAGACCTGCTGGCAAACCCGGCCGTCGGCCGCGTCAACATGGTCGCGCACAGCGTCGGCACCATGCTGACCATGGAGGCGCTGCGGCAGCTCTATGGCAAGCTCGGCGACTATGCCGCCGACCGGATCGGCGCGGTGGTATTTGCCTCGCCCGACATCGACATGGATGTGTTCACTGCCTCGGTGCAGCGGATCGGTCCGCTCGCCCCCAAGGTCACGATCATCACGGCGACCGACGATCGTGCACTTGCCGTGTCACGCTGGGTGAACGGCAGCACCACCCGGGTTGGAGCAGCCGAGAAGGCACAGCTCGAGAAGCTCGGGCTGCGGGTGATCGACGCCTCGTCGCAAGGCTGGGGGATCCTGAACCATGACCTGTTCCTGTCGAACGCCGGCGTCCGGCAGGCGATTCGCAAGGCGATCGGCGACTATCCGCGCATCGGGACGTTTGCGCCGCCGGGAATTCAGTTCGGCGGAAGCTTGGCGCCACCCGAGGGGGCGCAGGCGGCGCCGCGGGTGGATGCGAATTAGCTTCGGCCCGAGCCCGATCGCACGAGGGCGCCCAATTGATCCCGGGGTGTTGGCGAAGCGTTCGGCCCAGCCGGGTTGAGCCGCCATCTCGTGCAGAATAGCGATCTGGCTTCCTGCGCAAGCCGCGCTCGGCAGGGCAAAGTATTCATTTGGGAGACGGCCCTACGGCAAGTGCGCCCACCGCTCGACCGGCCAACCGCCCGCGGGGGCCGGCGCCGCTTGGCCCCCCCGGTAGAGGCGCGTCCCTGGCTGGCGCGAGCGCTTCGCCCGTGCCAACGCAGCGAGGAGATGCGGCTCGGCAGCCTTGAGGGGAAGCAGGCAACTGTGGTCGTCGATGCCAAGATGACTCATGCGGCTTGCAGACCCGCACGCAGAGCCAAGCAATCTCCGCGACAGTTCTTGCCGAGGCGCTGTCGGAGCCTCTCGCTTGCTACTCCACGTCCTCCACCTGCTTCGGCTCCGTTCCGAACGCTTTTTGTGCAAGGGCCGCTGACATGAACTCATCCAGGTCGCCGTCGAGCACGGCGCCGGTGTTGGAGGTGCTCACGCCGGTGCGCAAGTCCTTCACCATCTGGTAGGGCTGCAGCACGTAGGAGCGGATCTGGTGGCCCCAGCCGATATCGGTTTTGGCGGCCTGCTCGGCCGCCGCCTGTGCCTCACGCCGCTTGATCTCGCGCTCATAGAGCTTGGCACGCAGCATGGCCCAGGCTTGGGCGCGGTTCTTGTGCTGGGAGCGCTCGGCCTGACACACCACCACGGTGCCGGTCGGCATGTGGGTGAGGCGCACCGCAGACTCAGTCTTGTTGACGTGCTGGCCTCCGGCCCCGCCCGACCGCATGGTATCGGTGCGCACGTCGGCCTCCTTGATGTCGATCACGATCCGGTCGTCGATTACCGGGTAGATCGTGATGCTGGCAAATGAAGTGTGGCGCCGCGCATTTGAGTCGAACGGCGAGATGCGCACCAGCCGGTGCACGCCGTCCTCGCTCTTGAGCCAGCCATAGGCGTTGCGGCCCTTCACCTGGATGGTGGCCGATTTGATGCCCGCCTCTTCGCCGGTGGTCTCCTCGAGATATTCGATCTTGTAGCCATGCTGCTCGGCCCAGCGCGCATACATGCGCAACAGCATGTTGGCCCAGTCCTGGCTTTCGGTGCCGCCGGCGCCGGCATGGACCTCCAGGAAGCTGTCGAAGCTGTCGGCCTCTCCGGACAGGAGCGCCTCCAGCTCGCGCCGCGCCACCTCTGTCTTGAGCCGCTTGAGCGCGGCCTCAGCGTCGGCCACAACGCCGGCATCGTCCTCGGCCTCGCCGAGCTCGATCATGCCGACATGATCCTCGACCTCGCGCTCGATGCGGCCAAGCGCCGACAGCTGCTCCTCCAGCGACGTGCGCTCCTGCATCAGCCGGCTGGCGCGCTGGGGATCATTCCACAGATTGGGATCTTCGGCGAGGTGGTTCAGCTCGGCGAGGCGGGCGCGTGCCTTGTCGAAGTCAAAGATGCCTCCTCAGCAGCCCCAGCGACTGCTTGATTTCATCCACGATGGTCGCAATTTCCGCGCGCATGACCTTACCGGCTCAAAGAAAACGGCTCGCCCGCACATGTAGCGACCCGGTTCGCTTTGCGCAACCGTGGTCATCGTGACCTGTTGAGGGCGGGTGAACGACGGGGCGCGATCCACGCGCCAAAGCGGGACGAACATCCAAACGCGATCGTCGGCACGCGATCGGCCGGTATTGCTGCCGTCCTCAACGACCGGGCTTGATTCATTCCGGCTTGATGTTGGCGGCCCGGATCACCCTGCCCCACTTTTCGGTTTCTTCAGCCATCAGCTTGCCGAAGGCGGCAGGCGAGCCCGGAAGCACAGTGCCGCCAAGCTCGGTGAGCCGCGCCTTCAGCTTGGCGTCGGCCAGACCTGCGTTGACCTCGCGATTGAGTCTGTCGACAATCTCGGCGGGCGTGGCCGCGGGGGCGCCGAGGCCGAAGACCGAACTCGCCTCGTAGCCGGGGACAAAGTCTCCCACCGTCGGGATGTCCGGCAGCCCCTCCCAGCGCGTTGCCGTCGTCACCGCGAGCGCACGCAACTTGCCCGCCCTGATCTGCTCAATTGTCAGCGAGGTGGTGCCGAACAGAACCTGCACTTGCCCGCCAAGCAGGTCGGTCATCACCGGGCCGCCGCCACGATAGGGCACGTGCACCATGTCGATTCCGGCGGCTATCTTGAACAGCTCTCCGGCTACGTGGGGGCCGGTCCCGGTGCCTGGGGAAGCCATGTTAATTCTGCCGGGGTTGGCCTTGGCGTAAGCGATGAGCTGCGCCACCGTAGCGGCCGGAACCGATGGATGGACCACCAGGACATAGGGAAGGCGCAGGATGCCGGCGACCGGCGCGATGTCGCGGAGAAAAACGAAGTTGAGCTTGTCGTAAAGCGTCGCGTTGATCGCAGCCGTTGAATCGACGAGGAGGAGCGCATAGCCGTCCGGCGGCGCGCGGACGACCGCTTCAGTGCCGATATTGTTGCTGCCGCCCGGGCGGTTTTCGACGATGAACTGACCGAGCCGTTCCGCCAGCCAGGGCGCCATCAGCCGGGCGACGATGTCGTTCGCGCCGCCAGGAGCAGCGGCGACAATGATGCGCACGGGCCGCGTCGGATAGGCTTGCGCCCAGACGAGGCGCGGGGCGGCCGGCAACGCGCCGGCACCCGCGCACAAAAATCGACGGCGGGAAAGTTTCATCGCGATGGCCTTCTCAAGTTGGCGAGAGGCGCCGCGAGCGTTCTACGGCAGGCAATCGCTAATACAATCCGCCGCGGCGCACGGCGCTGTCTGCCTCCGGGTTGACGCCGACGGTCTCGGCGCCGCTGATGGCAGGGAGCGCGTCGTTTTCGGGCGGCGCCGTGCCGGGCTTGAAGGCCTCCAAGATGAAGCTCGTGGCCCCCGGCCCGGCGCGCTGGCCGGTCTTGGGGTCGACGCGGATCAGCTTGATGCCGGGCGGTACGCGAAACGGCATCGCCGGCTTGTCGGCGAGCGCCGCTTTGAAGAAGTCCCGCGCGATCGGCGCTGACAGGTGGCCGCCGGTAGCGTCGCGGCCGAGGTGGCGCGGCTTGTCGTAACCCATGTAGACGCCGACCACGAGATCGGGCGTGAAGCCGATGAACCAGGCATCCTTTTCCTCATTGGTGGTGCCGGTCTTTCCGGCAATCGGCCGCTTGAGCTCGCTTAACACGGTGGCGGTCCCGCGTTGTATCACTCCTTCCATGATCGAGGTGATCTGATACGTGGTCAACGGGTCGAGCACCTGCTCGCGCCGGTCGATCAGCGCCGGCTCGGGCTGGTTCTCCCATTTCTTGGCATCGCAACCGCGGCATTCGCGCTGATCGTGCTTGTAGATGGTGCGGCCATAGCGATCCTGGATCCGGTCGATCAAGGTTGCGGTCACCCGCCGGCCGCCATTGGCGATCATCGCATAAGCGGTGACCATCCGTAGCACCGTCGTTTCTCCCGCACCCAGCGAGTAGGACAGATAGTTCGGCAGGCTGTCGTAGATGCCGAATCGCTTGGCGTATTCGGCGATCAGTGGCATGCCGATATCCTGCGCCAGACGCACCGTCATGAGGTTGCGTGATTTCTCGATGCCGAAACGCAGCGTCGACGGACCGGCATATTTTTCCCTGGCGTAATTCTCCGGCCGCCACACCCCAGCGCCGGGGCCCTGGTCGATCTCGATCGGCGCATCGAGCACAATCGAGGACGGCGTATAGCCGTTGTCGAGAGCCGCGGAATAGACAAACGGCTTGAACGAGGAGCCGGGCTGCCGCATCGCCTGGGTGGCGCGATCGAACTGGCTCTGATCGAACGAGAAGCCGCCGACGAGCGCCAGCACGCGTCCGGTCAACGGATCCATCACCACCATGCCACCGGAGACCTCGGGAACTTGGCGCAGCTTGTATTGGCTGCTGTCCTTGCCCATCGGCTCGACATAAACAACGTCGCCCGGCGACAGCACCTGGCTCACCCTCAAGGGATTCCTTGCGGTCGAGGTGCGGGCCCACTTGACGCCTTCGAGTGGAATATTGCCGATCTCGCGTTCGCGCCCTACCGCGCCGCCGGGCTCGCGCACAGGCTGGAAGCCGATGCGCGCCGCTTGTTCGTTGGTCCCCAGCACGACCGCTAGACGCCAGGGCGCCACATCGTTGAATGCGCGCACGTCGGCAAGCTTGACGCCCCAGTCGCCGCTGATATCGATCTTCTGGATGGCGCCGTGAAAGCCCTGCGCTTCGTCGAAGCGGACGAGCCCGTCGGTGAGCGCCTTGTGGGCGAGCACCTGCATCTTGGGATCGAGCGTGGTGCGCACCGACAGGCCACCCTCGTAGAGGCCCTTCTCGCCGTATTTTTCGTAGATTTCGCGGCGCACATCTTCGGCGAAGAAATCAGCCGCAATGATGTGCGATCCAGTGGCCCGTCGCTGGGCGACGGCGAGCGGCTCTTTCTTTGCCGTTTCGCCCGCTTGAGCCGTCACATAGCCGTTTTCGACCATGCGGTCGATGACGTAATTTCGCCGCTCGATGGCGCGTTCGCGCTGGCGGAAGGGGTGCAGCACGCCCGGTGCCTTAGGCAAGGCGGCGAGATAGGCAGCCTCCGCGAGGGTCAGCTGGTCAACCGACTTGTCGAAATACAGGAGCGCCGCCGCCGCGACCCCATAAGCGCCGAAGCCCAGATAGATTTCGTTGAGGTAGAGTTCTAAAATCTTATCCTTGGTGTAGGCGCGCTCGATCTTGAGCGCCAGCAGCGCCTCTTTGATCTTGCGCGAAAACGATAACTCATTGGTTAACAGGAAGTTCTTGGCGACCTGCTGGGTGATTGTGGA
>JASHRR010000845.1 GCA_030037185.1 Xanthobacteraceae bacterium
CCGCTCTCTATGCATTGAGGCTCGGCTCGGCCCATTCCGAGTAACCCTCGTCCAATTTTGCATACGCAGGGCGGACCACCTGATTTGCCGGCTACTTATCGTTAACGCTTTCTTAACGAAATACCGGCGTGGGACCGCCTCGCGTGGGCCTGCCACGGGGGGGAGCGGCGGGCTTGAGGAACGGACATAACGTCTAGCCACCGGATAGCCCACTCCGAGTCGGTGCCGGCGCCGGCTTGCCGCCCCTCTATCGGCGCGCGATAGCCCCGGACGGCTCGGCGTGAGAGCACGGGGCCTTGTGTGTCCGGCGGCGGAAGGGCTGGGGAGATCGCCGGACAAACCTATGGGTTCTCCCGGCTGGCTCATGTCGGGCACGCAAATGGGCGACCGACCTTCGGAGCCACAGTCGGCGGGTTACCTGGTGCTTACCCAGCCCGCGTCATGACCATATAATAAGTGTCGTTTCAATATCTTACCGACAATCCTTCTCTCATCAACACCGACCGCCGCACCTATCATACCCCAGGGTGAAAAATTTCAAGATCGTGAAGCAGCGCGACGATTTGATAAGCGCGCTGCGCTACGCCGTGATGATGCGGGGCTACGACAAGTCGCTGTCCGATTGCGATGGCGTCGGTTCGGGAACGCCCACCACGCGCGACCGCGCGGCGGCCGCAGCGGCGAGTCGGCGATCGCGAAGGACGTGGATTTCGCCCTCTTCGGGTAAACACAATGGTCGAGCCGCTGCAGTTCGAAAACGTCGACGTCTCGCCGCGCCACTCTCTTTTGATGCGGATGCCTGCCCGTTACTGCGCCAGCTCGAGGATCTCCTGGCTTTCAATTGGCATTGGCGAGCGCTCGATCTGCTGGGAATTTTGAGAGCGAGAACGGGATCCGCGCGCGGCGGCCTTTGTCTTCCCAATCCCTTCCCGATCGCGATTTTTGGGAAGATGGCGCCAGGAAAAACTATCGTAAGTCATTGATTTTCCTGGCGACCCCGGCAGGAATCGAACCTGCGACCTTCAGCTTAGAAGGCTGTTGCTCTATCCGCTGAGCTACGGGGCCGGGGGGGTCAATGTTTCGACCTGGCACACTTTAACCTTCGCGATCCGACGTCCGTGTGCGCCCGGTGACCACGAGCGCATATAGCATGAAAAGACCCTTCGCAACATAAAACCCCCACGGCTACTGCTGCAGGAGATGGCGTAGGTTATCCCCGGCTTCTGCGTCCTCTGAACCACCATTGACGATATGGACAAGACGCGGATCGCAAAAGGCAGATCCCGTGCTGCACCACGATGAACCGGTTCCTGGCCTCCGCGGCAATTGGTCGAAACCGCGGTTATCGATCAACCGCCGCCATTGCTCCGATACACCGCATGTCACAATGCGTCAAACATTTGAGAACACCCTTGGTCCAAAAGCGAGTCGGGGAATCCCGAACCGGCTGGCTTAAGTTGACGGAGCCATGCTTAACCAGTTTGACAGTGCGGTGGTTGAGTCTTAACACCACGTGGTATTTGCAGTCCCATTTCGCGTGACTTAAGCTCTCATAGTCGTCCATCGCGAACTCCTTTCGTGTGCTTGGCTGCTCACGAAACGAGAGTGTCAGCGGTGGACGACTGCCGTAAATGTCAAACTTCTACTGCCACCCCGGCAGAGCCGGGGGACCTCCTATTGAGGGTTAGATTGGACCATCTGGACTTTGCTCGCTCTGTGGGCAAAGCTGACGCCATCAAACACGGGAGGATGCAGTGAAAACTTCGCGTCTATCGGCGGTCATTTGTGCGGCCGCAGTTGCGGCCGTGTTCCAGGCAGGCGCCGCTCGCGCCGAGCTTAAGAAGCAATGGATCGATTACAAGGACGGCGACAAGCCGCTGTACGGCTATCTCGTCTATGACGACGCCGTTTCGGGAAAGCGCCCCGGCGTGCTGCTAGCGCACAGCCGCGCCGGGATGTCGGAAACAACCCTTCGGGATTCCGACATGATCGCCAAAATGGGTTACGTGGTGTTCGCCGCTGACATCTTTGGCAAGGGCGTCCTGCCGAAGGAAGTGCCCGAAATGACCGCGCTGACCACCATCTACAATCAGGACCGTCCGCTGATGCGTCAGCGCGCCACCGCCGGGTTCGACGTGCTCAAGGCGAACCCGCTGGTCGATGCCACCAAGCTCGCGGTCATCGGCTATTGCTTCGGTGGTACGGTGGCGGTCGAATTGGCGGAGACCGGCGTTCCCATTGTCGGCATGATTTCGGTACACGGGTCATTCCGCAACTTTGCGCCGGAAGCGGCGAAGAACATCAAGGGGCGAGTGTTGATCCTCCACGGGGCCGAAGATCCGGTCGCGCCGCTCACCGAGGTGAACGCCGTGATCGGCCAGCTGCGGGCCGCCAAGGTCGACTTCGAGCTGCAGCTTTTCAGCGGCACACAGCACGCCTTCACCAATCCGCAAAATGCCGCCGAAGAACGCGCCGACCGCGAATACAAGGTCGCCACGACGCGGTTTTTGAAAGAGGTGTTCGGGATCGAGACTGCGTCCAAGTAGGTGGGCGGCCTGGCCTCGGGCCAGCGCGAGGGGCGACCACATCCGCCCCTACAGCTTTGCCCCGTAGGGCGACCGTCGGGGTCGCCCGCTCGAGGTGCGCCCCCTTGTTACGGAGCGCCTGCTCCTGGGTCGGGTTGGCAAAAGCGCGTGTGCCGGGGGTTCGCATCGAACGTGCAGTGCCTGGGTCAACGTCGATCTATCGCGAAAAACAACTTTCGCGATGCTCCGATCCCTTCAGATTGGCTGAGGTGATCAGCTACTGGCCCACACCAGAATATCCCAAGATATCGATCGCCTCACCCATCGCAAGATAGCCGGCACGGTTGGGATACCGTTCGGGCTGTCACCCACGATGCGATAGACTCGCTTGACGCCGGCTTATTCCAACGTTGCAACAAAGAGGTCGGCGACATTTTCGATTGCCATGTGGCTCTTCCAGGAGTAGATCGCGGATTTTGACCTGAAGCGTGAGGCGTCGTTCATGGTGCTCTCCCTTACGAGCTTCCGAGGACCGGCGCGGGCTTGTAGGCCAGATTTTCGCGTACGTCATTCGGCTCGCAGCGAGATGTCGTGTTGAGTATTGCGAAGCGCTGTGTGCATCTGTTTGCAGCGCGAAAGTCTGCGCGCTCCGCCACGTAAGCGGATGAAACATCCGATCGGGGCTAATCGGCCGGCCCAATCATTTTAGCGGTAAATACACGTCGGTGATCATATCTTCCTCTCGGATATTGGCGCCGACGTTGACGTAGTGGAAGAAGATCGGGAAAACACCCGGAGCCTCCCCGCTCCAAGCCAGCCATTCTTCGTATAGATACGCCGCAGCCTTGTTGTTGTAGCGAGATCCGATGTCACGAGCGAGTGCGCACCGGGTCCGCGGGATGATCTTATTGACGATGCCAAAGGCATTGGGCTCTACGTCGCGATCGATAGAGAGACAGAAATCGACGTGATGGTGGGAGGCCCGCGTGGTTCTGGGGTCCGTGTAGTGAACGCCATAGCTGCGGTACTTTGCAGGGTCTAAAAGCTTCTGTTCAAGTTTCCACGCGATCAGCTTCCGCGCCGTGTCATGCTCGAAGCTCGGCGAGCCGCAATGCTCTATCGCTGCGACCTTTGTCTCGGGAAAGATTACGATCTGAATTTTCACGAACAATACCCTCTCTCCGTTGTCTGCTACCGTCGCGCGCTGACGTGCCATCTCGTCGACTGTGGTCGATATCTGCCATATCGTACATCGAATGCAATCGGGCCGATCCAGCAGATCGCTTAAGCGGTCGCGGAACCAGAGGGCTGGGATCGCGACACCGAGCAGGAGATCATCCGGCGCGCCTATACAAGGTAGATCATGGTGGCCTTCGGAGTGTCCGACCGGCGCATCGAGGCCGCCTTTGCATCGGTCAAGCGCGAGGATTTTCTCGGTCGCGGCCCCTGGCAAATCGTCCGCTGGGGACCCGGTTACATACTGTCCCCGAGCCGAAATCCCGTGTACCTCTACGACGACGTCATGGTCGGCATCATCCCTGAGCGCAACCCTCAACAATGGCCAGCTATCATTGCACGCATGACTGATCGCCAATGCCGCTCCAAAGCCGGGCGAGCACGTTGTGCATGTCGGTGATTTCGTGGGAGCGCATAATATCCAAGTCGTGCATGGTGACGGCGCACGGTCGCGTGCGCCGACGCGCTTGGCAAGAAGGTCTTTCAGGAAGCGTGCGTCCGTTGGCATGGACGGGCGTCAGCGCGAATTCGTCTTATATGGCGCTCGGCGGTACGCGCGCAGTCAACGATCCCGCGGCCACCAATGTCGCGCAGATCGTGATTTCCGGCACGCGGCGACTGACGCCAGGGCGCAATTTCGATGCCGGCTTTCGGCCTGGCTTATTCCGACACCGAAAGCGCGGCGGTTGTCAATTATGTGACCACACGCTTTGGCAGCGCGCCATCCAGGATCACCAACACGGACGTCGCCGTGCGCGGCGAGACTGCGCGCTGACCACACACACACGCCGCGCTGAACCGGCGCCACCTGCGTCGTGGTCCGTGGTTCTACGGGCCGAAGAGTTCGGGAAATTGATGGTCGATGAATATAAGCGCTGGAACTTCGTTCGCGAGGCCGCCGAAATTTTGCAGGATTAGTTCGTCGACAGCACGAGAGAGGCAACTGCAGTAACGTTCATGCCAGTGCCCCTATATTGCGGTAGGTG
>JASHRR010000846.1 GCA_030037185.1 Xanthobacteraceae bacterium
TGCCCGCCCGCTTACCGATGGGCCGCCCGCTCCGGCGCAATGCCACGCGGTCCGGCCGCCGATCTGTCCAGTCCTACAGCGTAGGCAAAATCGCCGCCCCTCCTTAACCTCCCCCGCTTGCCGGGCAGACAAAGAAGGGGCGCCGCGGTCCGGGCGGTCTGGCCCACCCCGTGCGTGCATCACGGGTTATAGATGCCGCGATTATACCAATGGAACGAATCCCAGCTCAGCACTTTCTCCGTACCGTCGAACAGCGCTCCGATATTGCCGCCAGTCGCCTGGTAGCTGAAGTCCTTCACCCGATCCTTAACCGGGACGGACGCGTTCTTCATGATGTCGAGTCCGGAATCGACCTTGAAGATCTGGAAGCTGCCCGGATTGCTCGGGTTGTAGAACTTCACTTCGCCGGTCGGGTTGCGGCGCGCGGCCGCGCGCTCATATTTGACGTGCGCCTGCAGACGCTCGCCATTGACGCCGATGAATTCCCAATTTTCTTCGCCCTGGGTGACACCGCCCGCCGTATTGAACGCGCGCGAAACCTTGACGGAACTCGCATGAACATAACTGCCGAATGCGCCTGGCGCCTCCTTGGGTTCGGACACGAGTCCGTTGATGATCATCTGGCCGCCATTGTTGGTCCCGGTCTGTTTGACCGGGATCGCGATGTAGGCGAGCTGGTCGGTGGTCTTCGGCGTATTGTCCGGGTTGGTGACGTCGACGCGGTCGATGAAGATCACCCGCAAATTGGCGTCCTTGGCGGGACCTTGGGCCGCAATCACGGTCTCCCATCCGGCCGGCAGCAGTTTCCGCAAGGCCGCATCATTGACGTGAAAGTCGAGCTGGAAGCGATATTCCGCACTGTTTTCGACCAACGTATCGGCGCCCGCACACTGCATGGTGGCGCCTGCGGCGCCGGCTGCGAGCAATGCGCCGCCGGCGCTCAATGCGATCATCCTACCCATGACGTAACTCCCCTCTTGGCGTGGTTCGTCAGCCCCCCCTACCTTCCCCCGGGGCCGTGAATGGGCGCCATTATCACGAAGTTCATGCCCTGCTGCAAAGTCTAATCATCTAAAGCCGAGCCGATATGCCGCGCCAAGGGCCACCAGGCTGATGGCGGCCGCGAAAATCACATAGTAACTTGGCGCCAGGCTGCTGCCGGTGGCACCAATCAGGGAGGCGATGATGAGCGGAGCGAAGCCGCCAAAAATCGCGACTGCCAGCGAGTAGCTCGTCGAAACCGCCGTCGTGCGTATGCGGATCGGGAACAGCTCGCAAATGAGGGCGGCAATCGCTCCCGCATAGACCGCGACCAAAACGCCGATGGTTGCCTCGACGAACAGCAACCATCCGATCGTCGGCCTCGCCGTCAACCACCTGAACAGCGGATGAACCGAGACCAATAGGGCGACAACCGCGGCGGCGGCGATCGGTAGCCTTCCAAGCCGGTCGGAGAACGCGCCGCCCAGCGGCGTGATCGCGATCTGGATTGCGCCGGCAACCATTGTCGCCAGGAATCCTCCGACCGGCGGCAAGCCGAGTTCGCGTATCGCATATGTGGGCATATAGACCGCCGTGTAGGCAGCGGCGGTCAAAAGAACGGTCGTCCCAATGGCCACCAACAATCTCGTCTTGCCGCAGGAGAACGTTTCCCGCAGCGGCGCCGAAGCTGTTTGCGCCGACCGGAATTCCATTGTCTCATCGACGTGGCACCGGATGTAGTAGCCGATCGGCCCGATCAATAATCCGAACAGGAAAGGGACTCGCCACCCCCACATTCTCATTTGCTCGGTCGTCAACATTTCATTGAGCGCCGCGCCAAAGCCGGTCGCCAGAACTGTTGACAGGCCTTGGCTAGCAAATTGGCAGCTCGCGTAAAGGCCTCGCTGCTGGGGATTCTGCTCGGCCAGGAACACCATCGCACTGCCGAATTCGCCACCTGCCGAAAAACCCTGGATCATGCGCGCGGCGACGACGACGATCGGCCCGAATACTCCAATCGACGCATAGGTCGGCGCAAGCCCCGTGATAGCGGTTCCCGCCATCATCATCGATATGCTTACTGTCAAGGCCGCCTTGCGCCCATGGCGATCGGCGAGATCTCCCAGCACGACCGCCCCCAACGGGCGCATGACGAAGGTCGCGCCGAAAGACGCGAATATCAGCAGAAACGAGCCCGTCTCGTTGCCGGCCGGGAAGAACAACCTTGCGATCGTCACCGCGAAAAAGCCGTAGATGATAAAATCGAACCACTCGAACACATTGCCGATCGATGCGGCTGCGAGCGCACGCCAGTGTGCCCCCTGCGCCCGTTGCATGGGAGAGTCGGCCGGGCGCAATTGTATCAACGCCGCGCCGAAACGCTCAGCCGACTTGAACACGGACGACCCCGTAGCTGCCAGCCCGGCCGCCATCGATTGCAGGCTGCTGACCGGCTCTGGCAGCACCACGGCAAGCGCGCCGCCAAAGACGATGCCGGGCGTGCAAGGGCGCAACCGGGCCAAAGCCGCGCAAGCCCAGAACTCGGCCGCAATTGCGCCCGCCATCCGACCGCAAGCCTTC
>JASHRR010000009.1 GCA_030037185.1 Xanthobacteraceae bacterium
AACTTCGGCGCAAGCTCCGCGACGATCCCTGCAACCCGAGACTGATCAAGACGATTCGTGGAATCGGGTATATGTTCGTCGCTCCTGATGCTGACGAATGAATCCGCGATCACCACGCGTAGTACGGTCTAGACGGAAGTCACCCCCCCTAAAGTTTCCGGTGAGGTCTTGATCAAGGATCGGCGGTTTTGCAAGCGGGGCGGATTTGTCGCAATGGCGATGCTCACGATCGGCCGGCGAGTTTGCTTCTTGCACCTTGCGGCAACAGCCTCCTCGGCGAGCGGCTTGTCGGTAACGGGTCGACGGATGCCAAGTTGCTGATCACGGGACGAACCGCACGAGGCGACATCAAATGACCTTCAACTCGGACCTCCGTCGCATCAGCTTTTTCCTGCGCGAGGCCGAAACCAGCCTCCTGTTGGAGGAGGGCAGGATTCCCGTCTCTACCTCCAAAACACGGTATGGCCGAGGCTCGTCAACAGGGACTAGGTCATCTTGGGGACCATCTTGTGATCCTCGACGACGAGAAAGCGCTCGCTGTGGACACGTGGCTCAACTTTGTCCGGCCGTTCCAGGGGCTCGGGGTTGTCGTTTGCCACGGGAAGATACAGTGTAACGCTCGTGCCAATACCGGGCTTACTATCGATCACCAGATGACCACCCGATTCCCTTACGAACCTATGGACCATGTTGAGTCCGAGACCGTTGCCAATCCCGGGCTTCTTGGTGGTGAAGAACGGCTGAAGCGCCTGCGCCGCCACGACGGGCGTCATCCCAATGCCATTGTCAGTCACTCCCAGCGCGACGTAGGACCCGGGGACGATGGCTTCAGGCTCGCCTAGGGGGTAGGGAAATACAACGTTTCTTGTTTCGACAGTCAGACGACCGCCCTGCGGCATCGCATCGCGCGCATTGAGCACCAGATTGAGCAGGATTGTTTCGAGCTGGCATTTGTCCACAGCAATCAGCCATACGTCACGGCTCAAGCACCAATGGATCTCGATCGCCTCGCCGAGCGTTCGCTTAAGCACACGTGAGAACCCGAGGACGACGCCGTTGGGGTCCGTTGGCTCGGGCTGGGGCCTTTGGGAGCGTCCAAATGCGAGAAGGCTCTGGACCAGCTCCCGTCCGCTCGACGCCGACTGCAATGAATCGTCGATGAGCTCGCGGTTCTCTTCGGGGTCGCATACTTTATCACGCAGCAGGTCGAGATTTCCAATGATAACTGCCAGCAGATTATTGAAGTCGTGGGCAATGCCGCCGGTCAATTGGCCGAGAGCTTCCAATTTTTCGCTATGGCGCAGCCGTTTCTCGGCAAGTCGACTCTCAGTGACATCTGTTGCGATCGTCCCGATGCCGATGGGGCGGCCACCGGTACCTCGAATCGGAAATCGCGTCACTAGAACCGTGTGTGCGGAGCCGTCCTGAAAGACGAGCTCGGCTTCTCCTTCGACAATCGTATCGTTAAGTGGCGACGCTGACGCCGATCTGTAGAGCTGGGCGACATTCGACGAGAAGAGTTCATCTGGTGTCCTGCCGACGGCCTCGTCGGCGCGCCGTCCATGCCAGGTTTCGAACTGTCTGTTTACCAGCAGGTAGCGGCCCTGCAGGTCGTTTAGGGAAATGAGGGATGGCGTGTGGTCGATGAACTCGCGCAGCCGTGTTTCGCACCACCGGGCGCTGTCGTGTGCGTGCAATATACGAATTGCTTCGTTGATGAAGGACGTCAGTATTATTCCGAGTTCCCGGTCTTGATCGCTGAAATCCGCATTCGGATCACGTTGCAAGACCAACAAGCCCAGCGGCTTACGCATTTCGCCGGTCAGCGGGAAGGCCAGCAAGGAGAGCGCCAACGATGGCGAAGACGCGGCAGCACCCACGCTGGGGGAAGCTACTTGAGCTGACGCTATGTGAATAGCGAACATCGGGCGCTGAAATGTTCGTGCGTCGCCGGGAAACATGATTCGCGACGGCAGCCCACCAAGCAAAGCTTCGTGTAGCGTGAGTTCCGCTGCTTGAGCCAGATACAGTGCCGCGTTTTTGGCGCCTACAACGTGGGCTATTGCCTCGATCGCCGTCGTGTGGAGCGATGATATCGTTTCGGAGGTCGATATCACATGCATCGCCGACACTGCGCGCTTCAAGCGAGCGTTGACGGCTTCGAGCTCCTGATTACGCCTCGACAAGGCGCGCTCTGCAGCCTCGCGACCGCGAGCTAAGGCGAGCCGCTCGAAGCATCGTTCCAGAGTCGCGACAACGTCTTCGGGATAGAACGGCTTGCACAAGAAATCGTAGGCTCCCCTTTGCAGGGCCTCGATCGCCGTTTCGACAGAAGCGTAGGCTGTCATGATCACACAAATCACGTCTTCGCGCCGTTGCCGAAACTGCTGGAGCAATGCTAGGCCGCCCTGATCACCGAGTCGGATGTCGATCAATGCCACCTCGACTTTGAAACGATCGAGCGCATCGAGCGCTCCAGCCACGTTGTAGGCGATCTCAACCTCGTAGCCCTCAAGCCTCAACAGATTGCGGAGGCTGCCGGCAAAATCGCGATCATCGTCAACGACCAAGACATGACGGCCGAACACCGGAGGGTTTGACAGGAGTGGCCACTCCATAAACAAGCCTCCGCGATTAGCTAGTTCGCTGTGCCAGTTCTGTAATGTTATGGGACGACGGCTCCGGACCGCTCGCCTTGTGCTCTCGATCGCGGGTCACTGGCAGCGCCAGAGGAAGCTGAATGGTGACAGTGGTTCCCTTCTTCCATTGGCTCGCGACATTGATCCGCCCGTGATGTTGCTCGACGACGCGTCGCACTAATGGCAATCAAAGCCCCACCCCATAGGCTTTTGTGTTGAAAAGGGGCTTGAATAGCTTGTCACAATTCTCGTCCGGGTCGAGGTCATGGTTGCTGGAAGCAAGATCGATGCCAGCGTGGCACGTCGCTACTGTGAATTGTACGAGGTGCGCCGCGCTCTAAATGTTGCCGGAAAGTCATTGCCTGATCGACGGAAAGACGGTTTGAGCAATCCTGCCTGCGGATTTCCAGGACGGCCGCCGTTTGCTATCTTGTGGCAGGCCTCGACAAGCATTTGCGCGAACGTTCGAAGAGGGTGAACGATGAATCTGCCCCCCGCGAGAAGGACAAACTGATGATCGCTATGGCTGGTGCAGTGGCGCGGCGGCGCCTTGAGCGTGGCGTCAAGCTCAATCACCCCGAGGCGGTGGCGCTGATTAGTGACTTCATAATGGAAGGTGCGCGTGACGGCAAAGCGGTCTCTAATCTGATGCAGGCAGGCGCGCAAGTGATCTCGCGGGATCGGTGATGGGCGGCATTTCCGAGATGATTCACGAAATCCAGTTGGAGGCGACTTTCCCCGACGGAACAAAGCTTGTGACGGTGCATGAGCCAATCAGATAGGCTTGGGACAGATGATTTCGACAGGTGGAAGATATCCCGGCCATCAAGAGGATTTCAACCATGGTTCCTGGCGAAATGTTGATCAAGGACGGCGAGATCGAGCTCAATAGTGGTCGCGACACGATCAAGCTTTCAGTCAGCAATACTGGCGACCGGCCCATTCAAGTTGGCAGCCACTATCATTTCTTCGAGACAATCCTGCGTTGAGGTTCGACCGGAGAAAAGCCCGAGGCATGCGCCTCGACATCGGGGCTGGCACCGCGGTGCGGTTCGAGCCTGGCTAGACCAGGGAGGTAACATTGGTCGCTCTGGCTGGAAAGGAGACGATTTATGGGTTTCGCCAAGAAGTTATGGGAAAGCTCTACCGCAGTTGCGCCGACTTGAGCAAGTGATCGCGTCCGCGCATTCGAGGCACTCAGGAAGCTGGCGAGCAAATTATTTGGGGAGGCGACGGCGATGTGTGACCATAAAATGCGCCAGCGCCGGTTAAGATTCGTGCAAGACAACCTGGATCCTGCGCCTGCTCGATCTGCCTGAAGTGACGGCGTTGCGCGATGGCGACGGGCTCTTGCTCAACGACGGCAAGATCGTGGCGGTGGTCGCCCGGTCCGAGACGCTGGTCGAGATTACGGCGGAGGATGCCGCCGAGCAAACCACCATCACGGCGGGCCTGGCGTGGCCATTTCGGCAATCGCCATACCGAGGTTGAGATCGTCGGCGGCAAATTGCGGATGCGGCGCGATCACGTGCTGGAGCAGATGCTGGCGGGGCTCGGAGAGCGCCTCACGCCAATCGAGGCGCCGTTCGAGCCAGAACGTGGAGCGTATGGGCACGAGCATGGTAAGGGTGGCGGCCGTGGTTGAGGCTCCCTGCAAACAATTTGGAGCGTAAACAATTGTACGCTCCAACAATGCGCCAAAACGCATGAATGCAGTGGCCGTACCTCAAGCTTCTCCCTTCTCTTTGCGCGGACGGGTCGGAGGTGGAGGTCGGCGAAATGGGGCACTGGCGCCACAGCCTCCCGACCCCCCCGCAAGTGGCGATGGAGTCGTGGCCGTTCAGCCATCGCCTCATCCAGCCGCCGCCGAGATCAACCCAGCGCTCTATCGCGGCATGGCTTGGATGTCGCCTGCGTATCCGGTCGGTGTGTTCCCGCATGCTGGGGGTCTCGGACAGACACTTAGACCTTCGGCCACAACCATTGAACTGGCCCCACATGGGAACTATGGTAGGGCGCCGATGAGAAAGGCTCGCGGCGCCGCGAGGATCGAGCCGCCGCCCACGAGGCCCAGCAATAAACCGACTTCGGCGCCGAAACGGGCTGGTCAAACGTCATTTCGGCTTTCGTGCGCCCACTCATCACTTGACCACCAGTATCGGGCATTGGGCGAGTTGCGTGATGCGAGCGGCCCGACTCCTGAGTCGTTCGTATGCAGACGAATGACCTGTTGAACCGATCACCAGCAGCAAGTCGACCTTGAGTTCAGCCGTAAGTTGAATGATAGTCCGCACCGGATAGCCGACGAGCACATGGGTATGGAGCTTGACGTGACTTTCCTCGGCCAGCGCGCCGGCCCGCTCAAGAGCCAGGTGGAAGCGCCGGGCTGCAGTACCGGCTTGCTGTCGAACCTCATCGATGAATTCGGGTATGTAGTCGATCTCCTCTACCGACACGATATGAAGATCAGAATTGTTTTGCCGGGCTATGGCCAGCGCCAGTCCCAGGGCCTGAAAGCCAGGTTTCGAGCCGTTGTTGGCGTGCAGGATTCTACGGAACATCCAACGCTCTCCCGTTCCTCTGGTGATGTATGGCGGTCCAGATGGCGAGGCAAAGATCGCGACCTTGCGTACCCTACAAATCCGCCCCCGCCTGAACGGGCGCGATATCTAGAACGTAGTACTACGCATCGTGATCGCGG
>JASHRR010000847.1 GCA_030037185.1 Xanthobacteraceae bacterium
CTCGCGCTCACTGTTTACCGTTCGTGACCGGTTTAGCCGTGCCGGATGCATGCCCCACATTTATGTCTCCTGAGCGCTTGATAAGAGCATCAGTCATGTCCGGCTGTCGGAATTTGTTCCGGTTCCGGGACATGTCGGCCGGTCCGGCCGCCACCGGGCGGCAGCTTCTGGCGCCGCGAAGAAGCAGGTGGCATGAACATTGCTCGGTAAAGCCCAGCGAAAACCAGAAGGTTCGCGGATGATGCGCAAGACCTCTCTGCTTCTCTTCGGCGCCCTAGCCGGTGCCGCTGCGGTGCTCGTAGCGGTTCAACCCTCTCGGTTGATGCTCAGCTCGGCTCGCGCAGATCAGGCCGACACCTACCGCGCACTCATCTTGTTTGGTGGCGTATTCGAGAAGGTGCGCGCGCACTATGTCGAGAAGCCTGACGACGGAAAACTCATCGAATCAGCCATTAACGGCATGCTTGATGGACTCGATCCCCATTCAAGTTACATGGACAGCCGGAGCTTCCGTGAGATGGAGGTGCAAACCCAGGGCGAGTTCGGCGGGCTCGGCATTGAGGTCACGCTGGAGAACGGGTTTATCAAGGTGGTGGCGCCGATCGATGACACCCCGGCCGCTAAGGCGGGGATTAGAGCGGGCGACATTATCACCTATCTCGGCGATGAGCCCGTTTCTGGCCTAACGCTCGACCAGGCAGTCGGGAAGATGCGCGGGCCGGAACACAGCGTGATCCGACTGAGGATCACGCGCAAGGGCGAGGAGGCGCCAATCGAGATTGCGATCACCCGCGCTAGAATACAGGTGCGCTCCGTGCGTACCAAGGTCGAAGGTAGTGATGTCGGCTATATTCGCATCACCCAGTTCACCGAGCAGACCACCGACGGTCTCAAGACGGCAATCACTCAGATCAGCAATCAAATTCCGAATGACAAGCTCAGAGGCTATGTAATCGACCTGCGCAATAACCCTGGCGGCCTGTTGGACCAGGCGGTCTCGGTTTCAGGCGCGTTTCTCGGGCACGGCGAGATTGTCTCAACCCGCGGACGCGATCCGGAGGAAACCGCGCGCTTTAGCGCCCGGTCGGGTGACCTAACCAAGGGCAAACCGGTGATCGTGCTTATCAATGGCGGATCGGCGTCGGCGTCGGAGATCGTCGCCGGCGCCCTGCAGGATCACCGCCGCGCAACGCTGGTTGGCACGCGCTCGTTCGGCAAGGGTTCGGTACAGACCATCATTCCGCTCGGCTCGGGCAATGGAGCGTTGCGGCTTACCACCGCGCGGTACTTCACGCCCTCCGGCCGCTCCATCCAGGCTAAGGGCATCGCGCCGGACGTCGAGGTGCTCCAGGACGTTCCTGAGGAGGCGCGCATGATCGAGATCGAGGCGGAATCATCCTTGCGCGGCCACCTGAAGGGAGAAGATGGCGAGGAAGCTGGGTCCCAGTCCTACATTCCGAGGGACGAGAAGGACGACAAAGCCCTCGTCATGGCACTGGAGCTGCTGCGCGGAACCAAGATCAACCCGGCATTTCCACCCAATCCTAAGTCGGCGCATCTACCGAACTGATCCGGATGGGCAAAGCGGCGATGGCCTTCTGCCGCAAGTCGGCGGCGGGCGTGGTGCAAGACAACGTTCCCTCCAGCGCCGAAATCCGCCTTTGGCCTCGGCCGTAGATGCTCGAACGCCTTGCAGGCGTCGACAACGCTCGTCGGGCGCTGGCCAAGTATTTTCGCTCGATCTACTTCCGCGAGCCCGGTGGCGTCCTGTTCGAGATCGCAACCGAAATTCCGGGCTTTACAATCGACGAGCCCGCAGCGGACGGCGCTTCGCGCCTCGCGATGCCGAGCCACAACCGCCGGGATCTGCGCGGGGGGCGCGGGGTAACTCGCGTCCCTTGTACCGTGACCGCTGCATCGTTGCCCGTCTACTGGTCCGGTCCTCCCACATGAGCTGACGTTCTCGTTCGTCCTCAGTCTCCACCATTATTGGCGCGAGGTTCTCGGAACGCTCCACCGATTGCCTTCCTGCGCTTCGGCCTCAGGTTAGGATGAGAGGTCACCCCCAGCGCTGGGGCTCACAAACGCAAAAAACGCCAGCATTCACGGACGTCCCGGCGAATTACGCCATGCGCTCGTCGACCTTGAACACCGAGAAATAGACATTCTGGGGAATCGATTGCATGCCATTTCCGTCGAGGATGCCGATGACCAGGATCGGGGCGATCTGAAAGGTCTCACCTTTGGCTCGGACGGTCGTGAGATCGGTCCCGCGCACATAAGCCGCATTGACGACGCCGCAGGCGGTCCGGTTGTTCTCCTCGTCATTCACTTCGCTTAAGGCGCTTGCCACGTTCTGCGCATCGCCATGCAGGAGTGTTCCGACCCGCTCCGCTTGGTGCTGGGTGTCGCACACCAGAACAGCACCAACCTCGATGTCTCTGGCTTTCGCCGGAGCGCAGAGAATTATGGATAACAAGGCTGTGCCGACAGCGAATTTCATAGGAACCTCCTTCGGTCTTTGCACGAGTGCAGGTGTCCATGCCCATTGGTCGGGAGGAGGATTTGAATGGTTCAGGCCACAGCCCTGTCACAAATACAGGTTGGTTGCGCCGGCATGCAGGTCAGCATTGGGTCAGGCAGCGAGGGCCCAGCAACAGCAAGGGCGGGCGGCAAGGATTGACAGAATCGTACCGGCCGGGAAGTAGGCGTCAGGGTAGAACGTTAACGTTCGCGGAGTGCGGCCCTCGCATTTCGAAGTCGACGTCCACCTGGAATGAATCACTGCCGACAAAGCCGGGATATCGGCTTATAGGCGCCAAGAGTCGTATTGGCGGTGCCGTAAATTCCTCCACGCGGGCGAACGACAACCTTTTGACTGACGCAGTCGCGCCTGTGTTACCTACATATGTGCGATCAGCTAGACCGAGGTAGTGAACCTCACAGACCTTTCCGGCTTGTACCGCAATTGTCATGGATATATCGCAGCCGGGACAAGGCCTGAATGCTGTTCTACAGCCGGGCGATTGTGCCCGTGCGTCGGCCGAATACACGGAAGTGATGAGTGGCACCAAGGTCACTCGGCAAAACTTTGTGCAATTCATTGTTACGGCCCCCGCTGTTCGCTAACTGCAATTCATTTGTTTCCGCACTCTGTTGTGTAAGGATAGCCCATCCCCGTTGGGGCGCCCTCTCGGCTCCGACGCATGAACGGGGCTCCCTGGCCGCCTGATCACCGTTGTACGGGTGCCAGTCGATAAACCTCGCATTGCCGCCGCCGTCGGAGACCGAGAGCTTGGCCACCGCCGCGATCGTGGCTCGCAATCCGTCATAGTGGGCTGTTTTCGGCCGCCTGGATCGCTACATCGGCGCCCGTAGCGTCATTGCCGCATCACCGGAAACCGCTTCCCATCGAAGCGCTCGGCAAACGCCTCCGCATCTTCCAGCTTAGCAAAGTAGAACCCACGACGTCGTTGTCATCGCGGGCGCGGAGAGTACGTGACGCTTGCTGCCATGTGTGGTTTCGCGCCCAGGGGTCGAACTTGGGACCGTCCGGTTATCAGCTGGGGCGCTCTACCCGCGTTTCCTAGGCGAGGAATTCGAGGCGAGAGTTGCGGCTACTTAATCCGCGTGCCCTCCTGCA
>JASHRR010000848.1 GCA_030037185.1 Xanthobacteraceae bacterium
ACCGTTTCATAGAATCTGGCGGCGCTGTCGAGATCCTTGACGCAGACGGCGAAGTGGCGAAGCCGGGCCATGGCATACCCCATTGCAACAGGGTCGGAGTGTAGGCACGCGCAATGAAGCACATCAGCACATGAGCGCGCAACGCCGCGTCGAGATTGCGGGCGCCGGCTTGGCCGGACTGACTGCCGCTTGCGCGCTCGCGCAGCGAGGGTGGCGCGTGCGGGTGCACGAGAGTGCCGCGGAGTTGCGGACCACCGGCGCCGGCATCTACGTGTACGAGAACGGGCTGCGCGTCCTTGAGGCGGTCGGCGCCTACGCCGCCGCAGTCGCGGGCGCGCCGATTGCGCACACGCGCGAGGTACGCGACCACCGCGACAGGGTCATCTCGGTGCACCGGTGGCAGGGCAGCCGGGTGTTCAGCATCGTGCGCCAGCGCCTCATCAACGCGCTGGGCGACGCTGCAAAGCGCGCCGGCGCCGAGATCGTGTTCAACGCCGCGGCCGTCGGCGCTTCTGCCTCGGGCGAGCTCTTGCTGGCGAGCGGTGACTTGCTCAGAGCCGATCTCGTCATCGCCGCCGACGGAACGAATTCGCGCGTGCGCGACGGGCTCGGGCTCATTGCCAAGCGCAAGCGGCTCATCGACGGGGCGACGCGGCTGCTCCTCGACAAGACCGCGCAGGAACGTGCCGCAACCGGGGGCGGCGCGACGACGATCGAGTACTGGTCCGGCTCGCGGCGCGTGCTCTACACGCCCTGCAGCGACAACGACATCTACATCGCGCTGACCATGCTCAACCGCGACGTCGCCGCCGCCGCGGTGCCGATCATTAAGAAGGAGTGGAAGCGCTCGTTCCCACACCTCGAAACGTTGATCGATCGCATCGGAACGGAGGGCCGTTACGACCCCTTCGAGCTGATCAAGCTCAAGCGGTGGTCGGCCGGCAAGGCCGCAGTGATCGGCGACGCGGCCCACGCCCTGCCGCCCAATATCGGCCAGGGCGGCGGCTGCGCCATGATGAATGCGTTGGCGCTCGCGGTGCATCTCGACCGGCACAGGGAGGTCGAGGATGCGCTCGCTGCGTGGGAGGCGGCGGAGCGGACGCTTACGGATCATACCCAGCGCGTCTCCGTCCTGCTCGGCCTGCCGACGACATGGCCGCCGATGCTGCGCACGCTTGCGTTCAAGCTTTCGGCCCGCTCGAAATGGCTCCTCAACCAGCGCACCAGGATCGTGTATCATCGGCCGACCGGGACCTGAGGCAGCCGCGGGGCGAGTAGCACGCCTTGACCGATTGGCACCGGGCGAGGCTTAGCGATTGGCTCCGAGGTGGCGCGGCGGCTGAGCGGCAGGAGCCGCGGTCGCAACCTGCGGCGCTGAGACCGTGGACGCGTCGCCAAGGCCGGCGGTCGCCCTCTCCAATGCATGTCCGGCTTCGTCGGCGAGCGCCGCTGTGAGCAAGGCGCGCAACGATCCAGCGGGATCGCCCCGCTTCTGCAGATCGGGCAGCAGCGCCATCAGGCGGGCAAACTTCGCCTGACCGCGTGCATGGGTGTCGCCGTACCCTTTGACCAGCGAACGGGCGCGCGCGACCTCAACGGCGAGCGGGTAATCGGTCTGCGCGCTCGCGACCACGAGATCAAGCCAGCGATCGAGACCTTCCTTCTCGCGCGCGAAGCGGAGCGAGCGCCGGCGCAGCGGCTTCAACATCGCCAACAGATAAAGCAGGCTGAACCCGCTGACCGATGTGGTCTTGATCACCCGCCCCTTGTGCGCAATGCGCTCGACCAGGGCACCGGCCCACCAGGTGCGCAGCAACCAGCGTCCGAGCGGCGCCGGCAGCGTATCGGCAATCTCCTGCGTGCGCGGATGGAAGAAATCCGCAATCTCGAGTATCTGGTTTTCCGCAAGCCGGACTTCCTCGCGAACCCGACGGAACCTGCTCGATCGAATCTTCAGCTCGGCGACACGGATGATGTCTTCGTAGGCCATCGCCAGCGCAAGCTGACGGGCCGTTTCGGCCAAGAGTCGTTCGCAGCGGTCGCCGTACTGCTGCTCGATCTGGCGAATGCGGCTGATCCCTGCCAGATACTCCTGGGCGTAAGCGCGGTCCTGATAGTCGGTGAGCCGTTCGACGCCCGCGTTGATCACCGCGTCCGCGCTGGCTTGTTCGGCCGGTGGGGTGACGATCGGCTTGCCCTCGCGGGCAGCCTCGAAGCCCGCCGCGAACGCTGCGAGGCTGCCGGCAACGCCGACGCCGCCGCGCCGGATCGCGGCCTCGAAGGCGCCGCGTTGAAACGGCAGCGCGCCCGACCCGGCGAGCGCGCCGAACAGCACCGCGCTGACCACGCTGCCGGTGGCATCGGCGATCGCCGCCATGTCGAACATCACCGTAGCCTTGGCGGCAGCCTGGCACGCGCCAAGGAGCGCCGCGTGATCGGCGCGGCCGTCCGCCAGCGCGATCTTCTCGGTCATCGCGAAGACACGGTGGGTCGAGGCGATCAGCGTGGTCCGACCGGGCGTGACAAAGTCGCGTTCGACCGCCCGCGCGGCCTCCATCAGCTCGCTGGCGAGCACGACATCGACATCGCCCGGCACCGGCATGAGCGCCAGCACCGGGTCCCGCCCGGCCGCCTGGGCGGCCGGCTTGCCAAACAGCTCGACGTAATAGATCGTCGCGCCGGTGCGCTGGGCGACACCCGGGACCGAGGTCGCCTGCGCGATGTGGTCGCCGTTGAGTGCCGTGTCGACGATCCAGTCTGCCAGCACGCCGCCGCCTTCGCCGCCGAGCGCCAGGATAGCGATCGTCAGCGGGCGGACCTTGTCGGGTGAAGAACTCATCAAGGCTGCCGCCCGACCGCGACGGCGCGGCGCCGCTCAAGACGCCGCTGCAACCAGCCGATCACCACCCCGCGCAGGCTGGCCTTGAAGCGGTCCCAACCGGTGGGATTGACGATTATTGAGGCGCGATAGAATGAGGGACAGAGCACCGCCGCATGGGCGATCTCCCCGCACATCCCGCAACCGACGCACGAGTTGATTACCTTGGTGACCGGCTCTCGCCGGAGCGGGTCAGGATTAGGCGCGAGCGTGAGCGAGGGACAACCGGAGAGCCTGATGCAGGAGTGATCGCCCGTGCAGGTCTCCGGATCGACGCCGAACCGCTCGCGCACGACGCGCTCGCCACTGTCCGTACGCTTGTGGATGAGGGGGCGCTCCCGTCGCTGCTTATTCAGCATGCACTCAGACTGTGCGATGATGACCTTCGGACCCTCGACCGCCGTGGTGAGGGCCTCCTTCAAGGTGTCGCGCATCCGGGCGATATCATAGGTGCGCGTGAGCGTGCGCACCCACTTAACGCCGACGCCGCGAACGGCCTTCTCGATCGGATTGCGGGTCGCGCGGCGGAGATTGGCGGCGGCGGACGACAGAACATCCTGGCCGCCGGTCGCGGCCGAATAGCCATTGTCCACCACGATCATCACGTTGTCGTTCTTGTTGAACACCGCGTTGCCGACGCTGCTGGCAAGGCCGTTGTGCCAGAAGCCGCCGTCGCCGACGAGGGCGATGGCGCGCTTTGCGCGCGACGCGCTCAGCACCGCCGCGCCGGCACCGCCGAGGCCGTAGCCCATCGTCGAGTTCCCGATGTTGAACGGCGGAAGAATCGAGAACAGATGGCAGCCGATGTCGCAGCTCACGTGATGCGGGCCGAGCTCGCGCTCGACGAGCTTGATCGCAGCAAAAATAGGCCGCTCCGGGCAACCCGTGCAGAACGATGGCGGCCGGCCGTGGACCTGGCCGGTGAGCGCCTGCTTGGCGACGCTAGCGCGGCCGGCGGCCGGCGGCTCCTGCAGCAGATCGGGCCGATGGGCGCGGAGGAATTTGCGCAGCCCGTCCTTGACCACTGCGCCTGTGTATTCCCCGGCCATGGGCAGCACGCTCTTGCCTTCGATGCGGGTCTCGATGCCCGCCCGCCGCAGGATGGTGTTGACAGCCTGCTCGATGAACTCCGGCTGACCTTCCTCTACGATCAGAATCGCCTTCTTGCCTGCACAAAAGCGTTCGAACTCCGTGCCAATCAGCGGATAGGTGACGTTAAGGATATAGAGGGGGATGCGGCTCGCGCCGAACACGTCGGCAAGACCGAAGATCTCGAGCGCCCGCAGCGTGGTATTGTACATGCCGCCCTGAATGACGATGCCGATGTCCCCGGCATCGCCGTCAAACAGTTCATTGAGCTGATGTTGCTCGATGAAGCGCACCGCCGCCGGCCAGCGCTTCTCGATTTTCTCCTTCTCGTGCAGATAGCTTGCCGGCGGCAGCACGATCCGGCTGGTATCGCGGACCGGATGCTCGAGCGCGTCCCTGACTGTGAACGCCGGGCGCACGTTGTCGCGCGCCGTGAAGCTGCCCGACAGGTGGCAAGCCCGGATCCGCAGCTCCAGCATGACCGGCGTGTTGGAGGCTTCCGACAGCTCGAAGCTCTTTGCTACCGCCCGCACCATCGACGGCAGATTCGGGCGCGGATCGACGAGCCAGATCTGCGACTTCATCGCGAAGGCATGGCTGCGCTCCTGCATGATCGAGGAGCCCTCGCCGTAATCCTCGCCGACGATGATGAGTGCACCGCCGGTGACCCCGCTGGATGCGAGATTAGCGAGGGCGTCCGACGCTACGTTGGTGCCGACCGTCGATTTGAAGGTGGCGGCCCCGCGCAACGGGTAGTTGATCGAAGCCGCGAGCGCTGCGGCGGCGGCCGCCTCGTTGGCGCTCGACTCGAACCGGATCGCGAGCTCGTCGAGGATCTCGTCGGCGTCGGCGAGGACGTCGAGGAGATGCGATATCGGCGCGCCCTGATAGCCTGAGACATAGGAGACGCCCGACTCCAGCAGCGCCTTGGTCACCGCCAGGATGCCCTCGCCGCGGAACTGCGCGCCGGCGCCGAGGCGCAGCTTGTCGACCTCATGTTTGAACGAGCGTTCTGCCATCACGTCCTCGCGGCCCACCATAGGATTGGCTTACAGCGTGTTGCGGCCATATTGAACCAATTCTCCGCAAGTGAGAGCCCCGCTTGTCCCGCTCGCGGCGACCGCATCTGAGCGGCCGAGGCGATGCCCGCCACAAACGCGAGCAATGACTTTGAGGGAGCGCATTCGCCATCGGAACTTACACCAGGTTGCGGCGCACTATGACACAAGCTTCGCAAGCAAACGGCGCCGGCGCGGCTCACGCGACCCTTCGCTCTGCCAAGGCTTGGCGGTCGATTTTGCCCCGTTCCTGTCTTCGGCAGCTCAGGCAGCGACGACGCGCGGATACTAGGGCATGAGGGTCTTCTTGGCGTACTCTTGCAGCCGCGCCTTGAGGGCATGTCCACGGCTTCCCCGAGAGGCACCACAAAGGCTTTCAATGTGGCGCGCTGGACCCGCAGCTGCACTCCACCTACGCAGCATTCGCGTACCTCCGGATGGTTGGCAAGGCAAAGTTCGACCCCGTGACCCACCGTCCTGAGACCTTCATCAGGCGCGACCTTGGAATAAAGAAGCCGTCGCGGTCGCGCACAAACCGGTCGCCGGTATAGATCCAATCACCGCATCGTCTCTGGTCTTGTCCGGCCTGTTCCAGCAGAGCGGGGCACTCGAATGGCCCCGCACCCACATGACGCCTTGTCTCACCGCCGCCGGCTCCGGTCGTCCGGGAAACAGGACGCTCGAGGCGCCTGCCGCAACAAAGCAGATATCGTCGGGCCGCAGTCCAAGGACGTGTGCGGCATAGCTCGCGGCGGTGTAGACCATGTCATGCTGCAGATCGACGATGCCCTTGGGACAGGATTCGGCTTGCATTGTAGCGCTGCGGGAGCGCAAATCCGCGCCACCAGCATGCTCATGAGCCCGCGTTTGCCGTTGTCCGCGACCGCAGAGCTTCATACTGCGCCAGGAAGCGCGGCGCGATGGCGCGCAGCCGCTCGCGACTGAGCCTGCCCGAGCGGGTCATGTAGCTCATAGCGAAATCGATCGGCGCCAGACGCATATGTTCGGCAAAGTGCTCATACCACTCGGCGCTGGCGTTCGCCGCCGTGACCAGCTTGTCGACAATCGGCCGGCGCGCTGCCTCGAAGGCCGGCAGAGCGCTCGCGACGTCGTCGTGGTGCCTCTGCAGCGCCCGATCGAGGGCGATAACATCCTCCATCGCGAGCCGCGTTCCCGAGCCGATGGAGAAATGCGCGGCCCGCAGCGCATCCCCGACCAGCACGCAATTGCGATGCCACCAACGCGCGTTCCAGATCTTCGGAAACTGCCGCCATATTGAGCGATTCGTCACCAGCGCACAACCGCCCAGCTCTTCGGCAAAGACTTGTTCGCAGATCGCCTTCGATCGCTCTTCGCCAAGACGGTCCAATCCGACATTGGCGAAAGTCGCCCGGTCGGTCTCGACGATGAACGTACTCATTGCAGGCGAGTAGCGATAGTGGTGGGCATTGAAATGCCCCAGCGGACTCGCCCGGAAGGTCTGCGTGAGCGTTTCGAACCGCCTGGCGGTGCCGAACCAGGCGAACCGGTTGTTGAGATAGCTGATGGTGGTACCGAACTGCGCAGCGAATGTGTTGCGCACGAGCGAGTTGGCCCCGTCGGCGCCGACGATCAGGTCAGGCT
>JASHRR010000849.1 GCA_030037185.1 Xanthobacteraceae bacterium
TGCTCACCGGCGTATTTGCCGTCCAGCAATACGGCGGCACGGCCGGCCTGCTCGAGGGCAATCCGGGGCAGGTCCTCAACCAAGCTATCGGTATCGGCATCGTGTTCATCTACGACTGCGTGGTGACGCTGATCATCCTCAAGGTCGTTGACATCTTCATCGGGCTGCGCGTGACCAAGGACGTGGAGCGCGACGGCCTCGACCTGGCGCTCCACGGGGAAACCGTGCAGTAAGGTTGGGCCGCACAGCACGAACAAAGGCGTTGACTTGGGGCGCGCCGTGTTCCCGGCCGACCCCAGCCTCCTCAAGCAAGCGGGGGAGGACCTCGCTTGCGGTGAGAAGACGGTTGGGACCGTCTCCCCGCATCAAAGCTCCCGCGACTGCCGGCGCAAGCCGGCAGGGCAAAGCCGCAGTCGGCGACCCCGGCTTTGCCTCGCATCAACCCATTTTTCTCCGTTCGCTTGGAACCGGGGCCGGAACCGAACTCCCCGGCCCGCCGCGCCGACGAGCCAGAAGGTGCCCCCCAGCGGCTTAAAGTCACGCGCGCCACTGAAGTGGCTTGTTTGGGAATGTTGCCGAGGGGCTTTGAGCAAGACCCGTTTCGTGCCGATCCGAGGTTCTTACCGTTCAAAGCCTGGCGCTTGGGCAAGCACGTCTTGTACCCGGCGGATTGCGCCGTCGCCGCAACGCGATGGCGGTGAGCAGTCTGTTTGCTTCCTCTCCAGTTCTGCGCTAGCCGATGCTGCTGAGGCGCCCCATCGGCAATCTTGAGAAATACGCCGAGAGCTTTGCGGCGTTGAAGGCAGCTACGGCTGCCGTAGACTGTGGAGAGGGGAGCGCTGGCTCACGGCGCAGGCCGCGAGTGAAACTGCCCTCGGCGAAGCAGCTGCCAGACATCAACGCTGCCCAGCTTTGAGCAGGTTCTGGAAAGCGGCTACCTCACCGATGCTCGTGGGCTGTGCCTCGCGTGGCGGCGTACCAGCATCTGGTGCCCTCATGACCAGGCGCTCTCATGGTCCAGGACGGCCATGCTCCCGGGCGGCTCTCCCGCACCGCCGAAGCTGACGGAAAGCAGGTGGAAGCATCCCGAGGCTCCGCAGATGCCCCCTTTTCGGGCAGGATCGTTTTCGCTTCAATTGCGCTGTCGGTCGGGTTGGTGTCCAACGGCGCCGCCGGCTGCACTGATGGGGCCTGAACCTCAGGTTCGACTCGGCTCTCCACATTGGTACCCGCGGCGGCGGGTGCCTGCGCGTGCCGCAACGGCAAAACTTCAACGGGCGGCATACCGGTCGTAGCTTGCGGGACGGCCGCGCGGTCGACCGGGCGAGCTTGCGGTACGGCCGCGCGGCCGACCGGGCGGTCAGGAGTCCTGGCGACGTAATAACCGACGGGTAACGCCGCGATCGCGATCGCAATCAGGAATTTTGTCCGATTGGATGGTCGACGGCGCGGCCGAGGCAATAATGGGGTGGACATCCACGCATCAGGCTCGAACGAGGTCAATTTTTGAACCGTCGTTGGCATCTCAGCCAAAGGCAAGCCGGCGGCTGCCGGCAACCGGCGCGGTAAGCGCCAAGTTTCCGCTGCACCTTCCGCCGAGTGATTTGTTTGGGGCTTGGCGGGCGTGTGGCCTTGCGGGGAGGTGGCGACCTCGCTTCGACCCGAACTCCGCTCGATGAGCTTCGGCAGCTTTGCGAAATCGACTGCCATCTGTCGAGCCTCCTCGAGCGTCAGGAAGTCGGTCTGGCTGGGCTGGGCCAGTCCATAAAACACCGCGAGTTGCTGCCCGCTGGCATCTTCGACAGCAAATCCATGCGGGATCTCAACGATCTGCCACGGTCCCGGAAAGCGGCCGGTCATGGTAGCGGCCCAAGCGGTGTTTTCTTCAACCGTCGCCGGCGTATCGCGCGCTTGCTCTTTGAGGTCGGCCAGCCACCCGTAATCTTGCGCCAAAACCAGATAGCGGTTTTTGACTTGGCTTGAGGAGCTACCGGTGGCTAAGCGGCGACACTCTTCCGCGAGCTCGCGATAAGGCGATCGATTCCGCGTATCCAACATGGAACACCTCGCAAAGAAAAGACGCTGCCCGATGACTTAAGTCGGCCGCCAGCCGGAGCAGAAAAAGTCCGGCGGCTGAGGTCCCCGACCATCTTTCACACCTTGGTGAACGTTTCTTGGCCCGTCCTTCACGCGTTCGCGAGCGACCCATTTTGTGATGACTCGCGGCTCGTCAGGGAGCTAAGAAACAGGTGTGGCGAAGTCGAGGCGCTGATTGAGGCTGGGAAGGCCAATCGACGCGGCAATCGGGACGCTGCGAGGATCCTGATCGCCTTCCAGCACGGTTGGCGTTCCGCCGAGCCGGTGTGACTGGGGGTGGGACCACATAGACTTCGCTGGCGTGCTCGGAGCGCGCACCCGCTGCCGGGCGACGGTGTGAGAAGGCGGTGGGCCTCCGGATCTTCGCTTCGACGCTGCCCACCCACCGCGGCTCCTGCCGTTTGTCAGACATCGACAACGGCGTTGCCTCGCGCTGACGTTGCGGCCACGCGCGAACCGCGAATCCAGCGCCGCCCACGGTGGCGCTGCTGACTGAGCTCGCAAACGCGTGATCGGAACGCCAAGTATCGCTCGCGAACGTGTGAAAGGAGGAGCGGGAACCAGGACTTATCCCCCAGAATTGTCGGTTCTGTGCGGTCGGCGACATGCGACCGGACGCCGTCTTTTCTTTCAGGGAACTATCATGCCGAATCGATTGTATCGAGCAGAACGTGTACAGGAGTGTCGCGCCATTGCCGCACTTGGCGCCCCCCATCCGCCATGCGAAACCAGCGAATGTCGGGGCGCGCTGAGGCGCTTGCCACGCCGGCCGACGGTCATCAGCTGCTTTTGACAGCTCTGCCCCGACGCTGCCGTGGGCACGGCTTGGGTGCGTTCCAAAAGTCGCTTCAGGGAGATCGCTAGATGTCATTCGTTCGATCCGCGTTCGCCGCCGCTGCAATTCTCGGAGTGGTCACGTCGCAAGTAGCGCTCGCGCAGACAACGACGCACGCCTCGACAATATCGTCCAAGATCGACGATGTCACCCAATGGACGACGGAGCAATGGAACCGTGCAAAGGCCAAGTGGGAAAAGGAAACAGAAAAATGGGCCGACTGTCAGAAGCAGGCGAAGGACCAGGACCTGACCGGGCGAAAGAGTTGGTCACTGCTGGCGTCGTGCATGACGTCCTCGGCATCGTCCAAGGTCGACGATGTCACCCAATGGACAACGGAGCAATGGAATCGCGCAAAGGCCAAGTGGGAAAAGAAAACACAGAAATGGACCGACTGTCAGAAGCAGGCGAAGGATCAGGACCTGAGCGGGCGAAAGAGTTGGTCATTCCTGGCGTCGTGCATGACGCCCTCGTCGGTCTCCTCCAAGATCGACGATGTCACCCAATGGACAGCGAAGCAATGGAGTCGTGGAAAGACCACGTGGCAAAAGGAGACAGAGAAATGGGCCGGCTGTCAGAAGCAGGCGAAGGATCAGGACCTGACCGGGCGAAAGAGTTGGTCATTCCTGGCGTCGTGCATGAGCAATTGAGGCACCGGTAGTCCGCTCTTCCTCCAGCCCTTCGTCCCTCGAGTCCGATCACAAAGAGCAGCGCAGACGGGCTTTGCGAAAATCGGTCAGCCACACTCGGCCGCTGGCGGCTGCTCGCTCATTCGCCCGCAAGCAAGCCTTTACGATCTTTGCTATCAAGCCCGCAAAACACATGCGCCGATGGCCGATGGCATCGGTTCTTTACCGTCCGCGATGGCAGTTATCGCCGGGTTAATGCCGGCTCAGAATGTCGCCGAGGATGCCAAGCATGACCAAGATGCCGGCCAGCAAGAACGCAACCAACTTCAAATCCTGCCGAATGTGCACAGCCACTTCGCGGATGTTGTGGTCCGATCCCAGGTCATAAGATCGACGGTCTGTCTTGTTGCCGCTCTGCGCGATCCAAGCGATCAAGGCGAGCATCACGAAGCTGATAGTTGTGAGCATATAAGCCACCTCCCGGAATAGCTGTGAGAACCTGCCGCCGCGAGGCCGGGCGGCTGTCAAGGCGATGGCGAGCGGACCGCAGCATCATCAGCAGCACCAGCTACCGGATCGCCCCCCGGGGATCGGTTACGCCGAAGACGGCGGCCACACACAGCGCCGCTTCTGGCGTGGCGGCATGATCGGGTTTCCTCCCGGGTGATGAAGGACAACTTCATTCATCGGAAGGCTCCACGTCGGATACTCCGCCGTTTGGCCGGAAAGAAGACGGCATTACCTCTACTCACAAGCTCCAATCCGAGCGAGGGTTGGAGTGGTTGACTATTTTGGAATTTGTACGAGTTCTCGCAATTGCAGCTCGGTCAGCGGCTGGGACAAGAACTTGAACTTAAGGGCATCAGCCACGAGGTCTGCAAGACCGGCAACGCGATCAGGAATTACCATGTCCTTGGGGTCGAATTGATCACGAATGCGCCTTGCGTCTTCCAGGCTTATGTTTGCAAATCCGGCATAAATTCTCAGCGCCTCGTCGTCCGAATACATCCAGTCGATCGTCTCTTTGTAGGCACGCAGGAAGCGCCGATACAGATCCGGATTGCGCTCGAGGCTCGACTTGTTGGCGATGATCGTGCGAACGGTGTGATCTTTGATAAGTGGAAGCTCAATTGACCGCGCGATGACGCGTATATCGCCTTTGCGCAGCGCCTGCATCGCGTAAGGCGGGGCCGACCATCCTGCGTCGATCTGGCCACTCATCACCTGGGTATATGTTGCGGGAAATCCTCCCGTTGCGGTCGGCCTTGCATCGACCTTGTACAAGTCAATGAGGCCGAGCACCGACGCATGCGTAGATGACCCCGTGGTCGAATAGCCGATCGTGCGGCCTTTCATGTCAGCCATTGACCTGACCGGAGACAGCGCGGGCACAAACCAGTACGCGTCATCACCAGTAGATTCCGCGCCAATGACACGGATAGTAGCGCCTCTGGCATAGGCACCCATCACACCGAGGGTGCCGGCGCCCACGCCAATCTGCACGCTGCCGGAAACAACAGCCTGTATCGTCTCTCCGGCGCCGCTGGTAAACAGCAGTTCCAATTCAAGATTGTGCTTCTTGAAGATACCTGCACGTTGACCGAGGGCGGCCGGTGCCCCATGCCAAATCTCGCGTTGGCCAGCGGCCAATTTAAGCAAGTCGGCGGCACTTGCCTGTGCGGCATCGAGGTATACCGAAAGCGCCAGCGCGCTAACCACGCAGGCCGAGCGTGTCATCCGGTTGGTCATCAATTCGTTCTCAGTTTAGTGAGCGAAAACGTCGCTGCCCCGTCAAACGCCGCGAGCTTTGAGGCCAAATCGTTACCTCGATATCTCCTCACGGCCACAGCTCCGCTGTCGCGAGCTTCGCCCCGTCAGCGAGTGCTGCCAACTTCGCCCATGCGATCTGCGGGTGGACGCGCCCACCGAGCCCGCAATCGGTGCCGGCAATCACATTCTCGCGGCCGGCCACCTGGGCAAAGCGCATGATCCGATCCGCGACCAGGCGGGGATGTTCGACCACATTGGTCGCATGGCTGACCACACCGGGGATAAGGATCTTGCCGTCTGGAAGCTTGACGTCGCACCACACGCGCCATTCGTGTTCATGGCGCACATTGGCTGCTTCGACCGAGTAACCTTGCGCGCGAACAGCCAGTACCAGGTCGACGATGTCAGCCAGCGCGATGTCGGAGATGTGCGGGCCGTGCCAGCTGCCCCAGCAGATATGATAGCGAATCCGGTCCTCGGGCAAGCCGCGAAGTGCGTGGTTCAGTGCATCAATGCGCACGCGCGAGAATTTCTTGAATTCGTCGAGCGGCGGCTGGGGATTGATCATGTCCCAGTTATCGGGAAGGCTCGGATCGTCGATCTGCAGGACGAGACCCGCATCGACGATCGCCTGATACTCTTCGCGCATGGCCTCGGCGGTGGCAGCGACGAACTCCTCCTCGTTCTCGTAATGGAGGTCCTCACCGCGTGCGAAGCTAGCCGGCGAGACCGCGGTCATGAAGCCCTCGGCGATGCCGGCGGCGGCCAGCCCTCTCTTGAGGTTGGCAATGTCGGCCTGCGTCCGAGCGTGGCCTTTGTAGCGGATCGGGCCAACGCAGACCGGTCGGCGCTGCCGGCGTGCTGGCGCGCTGCCGATGAGCCCGCTCGCCGGGTCTTGATAGAACTCGCTGAATTTTTCCCAATCGCGGCGGCGTGCGAAGCTGGTGAGCGAGAGCTCGGCGACCGTCGATTTTTTGTGCTCGGACTCGGGAAACGAGTCGGGCGCAGCGAAACCCTCCAGCCGCTCAAAGGCATAATTCCACCAGGCGCCGTAGTCGTAAGCCGTGCTCATCGGCTTGCCGAACTCCCCGTCATTAGGGATATCGATACCGACCTCGCCCTGCTTCTTCACCGTGTCTGCCACGGCAGCGGCGAGGCCGTTCCCATAAGCTGCAGCATCCACCGCGCCAGAGGCCCGCGCCGCGTTCAGCGCGAGCAGATCCGCAGGACGCGAAAGACTGCCGACGTGCGTCGTGATGATCCGCTGCTCACTGCGCCTCATTTGATCCTATCCTCGCAGCTGATCTGGAGTGGCAACGACTCGCGAGCGCTGCAATGCATGCACCACGAAATGGTAGTCCGTACGCTGGTGAAATGGCAATATGCCGCAAGCCGTGACCGATTTTTCGGCCCGCCGGGGTTTGTGCCAGGTCCGAACGGCAGTCGACGTGCGTCGAAACCTAAAGAGAGCAGCTGACCTTGCGCAGGAGTGTGGCGCCACTCAGCCGACAATAACCGGCAGAGTTCGTGCGCCACGCTCATAGGCGCGGAGGCAATTAACCGGCTGCGGTGGACCTGCGCGCCACTCGACTGCCGCCTTGCACCGGTTGCGCTCGGGCGAAATCGGGAGCGGGATGACGGCATAGCATCGGATCATTAGCGTGAGAGCAATCACGCTGATGGAACGAGAGACCGTACTGGTGACCGCCGGTATTCTCCATCAACGGGAGTAACTAGCATGGCTCGACATCAACTCACCCGGCATCCGCTCAAAGGCAGCGAGCGTGAACCTATGCCGGGGGCGAAGGCCGTAGGCAAGGCCGATCCGGCCGAAAGACTCGAGGTCAGCGTCCTGCTGCGCCGCCGCAACGCCGCGGCGCTTACGGAGCGTGTCAAAAAGCTCGCGAGACGGGAGAGCGCCGGCAGTCACTTGAGCCGCGAACAATTCGAACACCAGTTCGGCGCAGACACCGCCGACATCGCACTGATCAGGAAATTTGCCGACGCACACGGGCTTGCCGTCGTGCAGGAGCACGCCGGCAGGTGCACGGTCGTGCTGTCGGGTACCGCAGCACAGTTCAATGCCGCATTTGGGGTTGACCTGCAGCGGTTCGAGTATGAGGGCGGCTCATATCGCGGGCGGGTGGGGGCCGTGCAATTGCCACACGAACTGGTCGGCGTGGTCGAGGCTGTTCTCGGCCTTGACGATCGGCCGGTCGCGCAGCCGCATTTCCGCGTGCGCCCGTCGCCCGGCAACGTCCGTTGGCGCGCTAACGGCGTAGGTGCGACCTCCTTCACGCCTCTCCAGCTCGCATCGCTGTACAACTTTCCTGCCGGAACCGGGCAGGGCGAGTGCGTGGCGATCATCGAGCTCGGCGGCGGCGAGCGGACGGCGGATTTGAGCACCTACTTCTCGGGGCTCGGCATCCAAGCCGCACCGAAGGTCGCCGTTGTCTCGGTGGACCACGGCAAGAACCAGCCGACCGGCGACCCCAACGGACCGGACGGGGAGGTGATGCTCGATATCGAAGTGGTCGGTGCTATCGCGCCGGGCGCCAATATTGCGGTTTATTTCGCGCCCAACACAGATGCCGGCTTTCTTGACGCCATCACCACAGCGATCCACGACACAACCAACAAGCCGTCGATCATCTCCATCAGTTGGGGCGGGCCAGAATCGTCCTGGACCCAGCAGTCAATGACCGCATTCGACTCAGCGTTTCAGACGGCAGCAGCAATGGGTATCACGGTGTGCGTGGCATCGGGTGATAACGGTTCAAGCGATGGCGTTAACGACGGCGCGAATCACGTCGATTTCCCGGCTTCCAGTCCGAACGTTCTTGCCTGCGGTGGTACCAGCCTCCAGGCTTCGGGGACCACCATCACCGGCGAATCCGTCTGGAACGACGGCGCGCAGGGGGGTGCCGGCGGCGGCGGCATAAGCAGCTTTTTCGCGCTGCCGCCGTGGCAGGACGGGCTCGAGCTGACGCTGACATCGGGCGCTACCGAAGCGCTGACCATGCGCGGCGTACCGGATGTCAGCGGCGATGCTGACCCGCAGACGGGCTATGACGTGCGGATTGATGGGACGGACACCGTCATCGGTGGGACCAGCGCGGTGGCGCCGCTGTGGGCCGGTCTTATTGCGCGCATCAACGCGATGAGGGGCAGTCCCGTCGGCCTGATCAACGCGCAGCTCTATGCGGCGGCGTCGGTATTAAGCGAGATCACCACCGGCAATAACGGGAGCTATGAGGCGGCACCCGGCTGGAACGCGTGCACCGGCCTTGGCAGCCCGGACGGGACCAAGGTCGCTGACCTGTTGGAACAGACCAGTCCGGCCGACGTTGCGTGAAGGCGTTGATGGCCCCCTGCGGCCGAGTTGATCGAACTCGGCCGCGTTTATGTCGAAACGCCAGGTGAAGGGCTAAGAGGATTCCGACACGCGCCGCTGAACTGAAGGTTTACTCCCGCCGTTCAAACTGCTGCGGCAGCGACAGGGGCGTGCTGCAGCCCTCAAGGCGTCGCGCGCTCCGCCCCGGATGCTCACCGCCAACTGAGGCGGATCAGGGCGCCAAGTGCGCGGCGTTCGCGGCAGGGAGGCATTGCGCAGCGGCGGACAAATGAAGGGCCAGGCGGGCCGCCGCTTCCTGCGGCCGCGCCGGCGGAGCCCGGGGGAATTCGCCTTGCTATGAGATCGGGGCCAATCCCTGATCGCGGAGACGCCGATGCGCAAACCGATCCAGCTGCTCTTGTTCGTCGCCGCTCCGCTCGCTGCGAACGCGGTTGCAGGCCAATCGGGCATCCCCCTTGATGAGACGCACCTGCTTATCGTGAATTCCGGTTCCACCAACTTCCAGGGATTCAGTCTCAGTCTTTCGCAGGACGGCGAGGCGAAACTCAAGCAAGGCAATTCAACATTTCACAGGTACCTTCCGCAAACATTCACCACCCGCCTTTTCGCCGATCTGCGTGCTGCGGGCGCACTCGATGCGCTGCCCTCGAGCCGATGCATGAAAAGCGCATCCTTTGGCGCGACGACGCGCATCCTCTATCGTGGAAAAACCTCGCCCGACATCTCTTGTGCGAGCCCAAACCCGCTCCTGCGCCGCCTCGCGGTTGACGTGATGTCCGTCCTCGAAGCGGCGAACATCAGTACGATCCGGCGACGCGGGCACGCGCCATGAGGTTTCCCGGGCAGGAGGATTGGCGGCTGGCTTGTAAAGCGCCGCCATGCGGCAGGATTGCCGGCCGGCGGGCCGACAGGCACTGCCTTCCCGATGGTCTGAAGAATGCGCGGCCTCGCCGCGCGCGCCGGCACGGCCAAGGAATTGCAAGCGATCCCTGATAGAGGTAGAGCGTTACACCAACGCCGCAGGCCAGCGGGTGCTTTCGGAGGCCGCATTGCCAAGCTTTCACGCGACTCGACCGGCGGACTGGCGGCAACCGCCTGGCGCGCAGCCAAGTGGTTGTGATTCAAGAAAACTTTTCAAAACGGTTAATCGCGTCTTAACCTCGCCGCCCCTATGTTCTTGACAGGCGCGGATCAACTCGGCCGTGCGTACGGATGTCCATGAAAACTGCCTGGGCCGAACGCGAGCCTGCCGCCGGTCGCAACACCGACATGCGTTCTCCTTTTGTCCGATTGACCGAGCTGATTGCTGATATCCCGCCCGGCAAGCCGGTCATTGACCTCGGGGTCGGCGAGCCCAAACACGGTGTGCCGGGGTTCGTCGCCCCGGTGTTGGCGGCGCATATCGATGAGTTTGGCTGCTACCCCAAGAACGACGGCACGCCGCAATTCCGTCGTGCCGCTGCCGAGTGGGCAGCGCGCCGGTACAAACTCGACCGCGTTCCTGACCCCGACCGCGAAGTTCTGGTGCTCAACGGCTCGCGGGAGGGACTTTTTCTCGCGGCGATCGCCGCCAAGCGACACGTCAGCGATCGCATTGGCCGGCCCGCCATTCTCATTCCCAATCCCTTCTATGCGGCCTACTCGGCCGGCGGCGCCGCAGCCGATTGCGAGCTTGTCTATCTGCCGGCGACGCGGGAGACCGGCTTTCTGCCTGACCTCGACGCGCTCGAGGATGCGCTGCTCGGGCGCACCGTCGCAATGTTCCTCGCCTCGCCATCCAATCCGCAGGGAGCGGTAGCCAGCATCCCCTACCTGCAACGCGCCGCCGCATTGGCGCGACGCTACGGTTTCCTGGTGTTTTCCGACGAGTGTTACTCGGAAATCTACACGCAATCTGCGCCTGCCGGCATGCTTGAGGCAACCGGTAGCCCGTTTGAAAATGTCTTGCTGTTCCAATCGCTTTCCAAGCGTTCGAATCTGCCCGGGCTGCGCGTCGGCTTTGTCATGGGGGACCGCCGTTTCATTGCCAGGTTCCTTGAATTGCGCAGCGTTGCCGCCCCGCAGGTGCCTCTTCCGGCACAGGAGGTCGCGATTGCGGCTTACCGGGACGAGAGTCATGTGGAGGCCAATCGCAACCTTTACCGAGAAAAATTCGAGCTGGCGGATCAGATCATCGGAGACCGGTACGGCTACCGGCGGCCGGCTGGCGGTTTCTTCCTCTGGCTCGACGTCGCCGCCCTGGGCGGCAGCGAGGCAGCGGCCGCAAAGCTGTGGCGGGAGGCGGGCGTGCGGGTTCTGCCGGGCCGCTATGCGGCGCGCGACCAGGAGGACGGCAGCAATCCGGGCGCCGATTATATTCGTGTCGCCATGGTGCATGACACCGAGACAACCGCGGAGGCGCTGCGCCGCATCGTCGCCGTGATGGGGTAGTAATTCAAAATTGAGCGCATTTTCCTAAAACGCGAACAGTTGCCTGTTTCGCAAAAAAGAGCGGTATGGGGGCCCTCAAGTGGCGATGTCATCGGCCGCACAACGCCAGTACGGGAGATCGTTGCTGTCGGACGATTTTTATGCTGCGATCCGGCGGCGCTTGCGCGAGCTCGGCGGGCTCGTCATGTTTGCGGCCGTCGGCGTCGCGGTGTTTGCGCTTGCGACCTGGTCGGTCAATGACCCCAGCCTCAGCTACGCGACCAGCGCTCCAGTACGCAACGCGTTGGGCGTGACCGGTGCAATCGCTGCCGATCTCGCCATGCAGCTCTTCGGGGTGGCGACGATTGCGATGATCCTGCCGCCGGCGTTCTGGGGCTGGCGGTTCTTTACCCATCGCACGCTCGACCGCCTGCGCTGGCGCGTTGCGGCGTGGACCGCAGGGCTGATGTCGTCGGCGGCGTTCGCGTCATGCCTGAGCCGTCCCCCGCAATGGCCGCTGCCCACCGGCATCGGGGGCGTCGCGGGCGACGCTTTGCTCCGCGTGATCGCCGGCATTGCGGGCGGCCCGCTTCACGGCGCGGGACAAACATTCGCCGCGTCGATATTCGGCTCCCTCGCAGTGTTGACGCTCGCGATTGCTTGCGGTTTTGGCTGTCATCAACCGGATGAGGATGGCGCGCACAGAGCCGGCGCGATTTCGCTGGGCGGGCTCATTCATTCCTTCCTGAGCCTCAAGGCGCGGATGATGCGAGCGGCCGTCCTCATATCCACGGCAGCCCGTGCCTGCGCTGCGGTGTTGTTTAATCGTCCGCTGCCGCGCGAGTGGCGAGGCGCCGGGCCGCGGGTCGGCAAGACGGGCAGCGCGGCGATGCAAGGGGCGGACGGCGAGGATGCCGCTCAAGGTGTTGCGGCAAGGACCGCGCAACCCCGCAAAACGAGTCGGAACGCTCAGCCGGGCCGCAGGTGCGCCGACGGATATGAGCTGCCGTCGCTGGCTCTCCTGGCGGCGCCGAAGTCCTCGGAACGGGCGGCACCAAGCATGGAGACGATACGCGAGAACGCCACCGCCCTCGAGCACGTGCTCGGCGATTTCGGCGTGCGCGGCGAAATCATCAATGCGCGGCCTGGACCGGTGGTGACGCTCTATGAGCTTGAGCCGGCGCCCGGCATCAAATCATCCCGCGTCATCGGCCTTGCCGATGACATTGCGCGCTCCATGTGCGCGCTGTCGGCGCGCGTCGCGGTGGTTTCCGGCCGCAACGTGATCGGCATCGAACTCCCCAACCCGACCCGCGAGAGAGTCTATCTTCGCGAGCTTCTGGCCGACGACGACTACCTGGGCAGCGGGGCGACGCTCGCGCTCTGCCTCGGAAAGACGATCGGCGGCGAAGCCGTGATCGTTGATCTCGCCCGCATGCCGCATCTGCTGATCGCAGGCACCACCGGCTCCGGCAAGTCGGTCGCCATCAACACCATGATCTTGAGCCTGCTTTATCGATTGAGGCCGGAACAGTGCCGGCTCATCATGGTCGACCCCAAGATGCTGGAACTGTCGGTCTATGATGGCATTCCGCATCTGCTGGCGCCGGTCGTCACCGATCCAAAGAAGGCTATCGTTGCCCTGAAATGGGCGGTGCGGGAGATGGAAGATCGTTACAAGAAGATGGCCAAGCTCGGGGTGCGCAACATCGACGGCTATAACATGAGAATCGCGGAAGCGCGTGGGCGCGGCGAGGTGCTGTCGCGCACCGTGCACACGGGCTACGACCGCGAGAGCGGGGAGGCAATCTACGAGAAAGAAGAATTTGATTCCGAGCCGCTGCCCTATCTGGTGGTGATCGTCGACGAGATGGCAGACCTGATGATGGTGGCTGGAAAAGACATCGAGGGGGCAATTCAGCGCCTGGCCCAGATGGCACGCGCGGCCGGCATCCACGTGATCCTGGCGACGCAGAGGCCGTCGGTGGATGTCATCACCGGCACCATCAAGGCCAATTTTCCGACGCGAATTTCCTTCCAGGTCACCTCGAAGATCGATAGCCGGACCATATTGGGCGAACAGGGGGCCGAGCAGCTGCTCGGCCAGGGCGACATGCTCTACATGGTCGGAGGCGGGCGAATCAGCCGCATTCACGGCCCATTCGTGTCCGACGATGAAGTTGAAAAGGTCGTCCGCCACCTCAAATTTCAGGGCCAACCGCAATATCTGGACGCCGTCACGGCCGAGGACGATGTGGAGGGCGACAACCCGTTCGATGTCACCGGCATCGGCGGCGCCGAGGCTGGCGACCTCTACCAGCAAGCCGTACAAATCGTGCTGCGCGACCGCAAGGCATCGACCAGCTACATCCAGCGCCGATTACAGATCGGTTACAATCGCGCCGCCTCGCTCATTGAGCGGATGGAAAAGGAGGGCGTCGTCGGCCAGCCAAATCACGCCGGTAAACGTGAAGTCCTTGTTGGCGGCGAAGATGACGACGACTATTGAAGAGCCTGGGCGCGGCAAAATGAGCCGCGAAAACGCCATCACATTTGATGATACCCCGTTGTACAAAGAGGTTTGCGGTGAACAGGCTTTCGGAGGTGAAAATGACATTGGCCCGTCTCGCGGCGCTGGTGGGCGCTCTGCTCATCGCAGCGCCCTTAGCGGCGGCCCAGGGCGTTCCGATCCCGCACCCGGCCCCCAAGAGCCGCAACCAGGCGGCTCGGTTGCAGTCGCCAATGCCAACTGACACCGCCGGGCGCCCGATTCCCATACCTCCGCCCGAACCGGTTCCTTACGATGGATCCCAGCGCGCCCTCGTGGATCGAGCCAGCAATTATCTCTCTTCCCTGCAGAGCCTCACCGGCGATTTCGTGCAGATCGGTCCAGACGGTGGCCGGTCAGTGGGAAAGTTCTATCTCCAGAAGCCCGGCAGAGTGCGATTTGAATACGACCCGCCGAGCCCGATCGAGTTCATCGCCGATGGCCACCAGGTGGTCGTGCGCGATCGCAACCTGGCGACGCAGGATCTCTACCCGTTGTCGCAGACTCCCTTGCGATACTTGCTGGCCGATCAAATCGACTTGGCGCGCGACACCAAGGTAACTGCGGTATCCCAGGACAACACCTTCATTAGCGTCAGGATTGAGGAAAGGCAGCTCCTGATCGGAACCAGCCGGCTGGTGCTGATGTTCTCCGCCAAGGACATGCAGCTGCGCGAGTGGACGATGACCGATCCGCAAGGCTACGAGACGATGGTTGCGGTCTATAATCTCGATGCCTCACGCAAACCAGACCCCGGCCTGTTCACGATCAACTACTACCAGAGGGCCCAATGAGAGGCCGCATTTTAAAAATGCGCCCTCACGAGAGGCAAAAATCTGACACCAGTCCCTCCCCAGGGCCGTGCCGTCGGCGATCAAGCGTTCGCCTTAGGTTGAACTTCCGCAGGATCAAGCACCGCACCAACCAGTCGGCGATACGAGAACGCGAAAATCGCTCGATTAGCGCCCACCCGCGGCGTCCAGCCGCCTGGCCTCATTAGAATCCGCAATCTCGTGATCGTAGTCGCCGGTGGCACGATAGGCGAGCGCCCGGTCTCTCAATGCGCCGACATTGGCGGGATCAAGCCTGAGCGCTTCACTGAAGTCGGAAATCGCGCGGCCGTAGTCTTTTTTTGCGTAGTAGGCGAGGCCGCGATTGATCAAGGCGCTGGTTTCGTTGGGTCTTAACTGCACCACCTGGCTGTAGTCCGCAAGGGCGCGATCGATATCGCCATCGGCATAATAGGCGTTGGCGCGGTTCGTGAAGGCGATATAGTCCTTCGGAGCAAGTCGAACGGCCTCGCTGTAATCCGCGATTGCCCCTGCGATGTCGCCCTTTGCGCGACGCGCATAGCCGCGGCCAACAAAGGCGTTGGTCATCGTCGGATCGAGGCGGATGGCCTCGGTGTAGTCCGCAGCTGCGCGGTCGTAATCTTTCTTATCGGAATAGAGGCTCGCCCGATTGGCGAGAGCGAGCACGTATTTAGGATCGAGCCGGATCGCTTGGCTATAGTCGGCGATGGCCTTGTCATAATCCCTTTTGGCCGCGTAGGCGTTGCCGCGGTTGGCGAACACGCGCGAAGCGCCGGGATCGAGCCGGATCGCCTCGCTGAAGTCCATGACCGCATGGTCGAGATCGCCCTTGGCGCGATAGGCGAGACCGCGGTTCGCCCATGTCGATGCCGTCGCCGGATCAAGCCGGATCGCCTCGCTGTAATCGGCGATGGCACGATCAAATTCGCGCCTGCTGCCATAGGCATAGCCGCGTCCGGCGAAAGCCATGGCTGATTTCGGATCGAGCCGGATTGCCTCCCCATAGTCGGTCACCGCATGCGCGAAATCACCCTTATAGCTGTAAACGCTCGCGCGGTCGAAAAATGTGCGGGCATTGCCCGGATCGAGCCGGATGGCCTCACCGTAGTCTGCGATCGCTCGGTCGTAGTCTTTTTTCGCGACCTGCAGATCGGCACGGCCGCGGAAGATCTGGGCGGCGCTCGGATCGAGGCGGATGGCCGCATTGAAATCCGCCAGGGCATGGTCAAGATCGCCGTTCGCGCTCAAAGCGAGCGCGCGGCCCGTGAAGTTTTGAGCATTGCCGGGATCGAGCCGGACCGCCTGGTCGTAATCGGCGGCGGCGCGGCTGAAATCCTTGCGGCCGAAATAGGCGGCGCCCCGGTTGGCGAACACACGTGCATTGGTCGGATCAAGGCGGATCGCTTCGCTGTAATCCGCAATCGCCCGCGCAAGGTCGCCCTTTGCGCGATAAGCTATGCCGCGGTTGGCGAATGCGCTCGCCAGCGTCGGATCGAGCCGGATCGCTTGCGTGTAGTCGGCGACCGCGCCATCGTGGTCGCCACCCCCATTGCGGACAAAGGCGCGGCCCGCAAATGCCGCCGCAAATCTCGCGTTGAGCCTGATGGCTTCACTGTAATCCGCCGCCGCACGATCGAGATCGTTCTTGGAGGAATAGGCGTTAGCGCGATCGAAAAGCGAAAATGCGTCCTTGGGATCGAGCCGAACAGCCTCGCTCAGGTCCCTGATTGCGCCATCGTAGTCCTTCTTCGCCAAATAAACGGCACCGCGATCACGCAGCAACTCAGTGCCTTTGGGATCAAGTCGGATCGCCTCGCTGAAGTCGGCGATGGCCGCGTCGAGATCGCCGCTGAGCCGATGCGCCCACCCACGGCCCGCGAAATTCGCCGCATGGGCCGGATCGAGCCGGATCGCCTGATCGTAGTCTGCGATCGCTTGCTTGTAGTCCTTGCGGTCAAAAAATGCGGCGCCGCGATTGGCGAACACGCGGGCGTCTTTCGGATCGAGCTTGATCATCGCGGTGTAATCCGCGATGGCGCGCTCAAGCTGGCCCTTGGCGCGATAGGCTATGCCGCGGTTGGCGTAGGCAAGGGCAAATTTGGGATCGAGCCGGATTGCCTCGCTGTAGTCTGCGATGGCGCCGTCGAGATCGCCCTTGGCACGGCGCGCAATGGCGCGGTCATTGAAGGCGTTCGCCGACTTCGGATCGAGCCGGATCGCCTCATCGAAATCCGCAATGGCGCCGTCATAGTCTGCGTTGGCAGAGTGGGCGTTGCCGCGGTGAAGCAAGGCCAGCGCGAGATTTGGTCCTGTGAATCGGCCGGATTGAATGATCGCGGTGCAAGCCTCGATCCGCGAGCTTGCCGCGCCCTGATCCCGGCTGCAGGTTTCGAGTTGCTGAGTGAGCTGGGCGCCCGCCGGGTTCGCGATCGCGGCCATTGCGAGGCCAAGCGTCGTGCCCAACAAGATGCCTTTGGTCGACCGTGTCATTTTGCGCTCCGTTGCGCCCAAACCAGATTAGCGGAGGCTGGGCGACTTTCAACCGTGTAGGCTGCCCGGTGTGGTCGGCGCCGTTGTGAGCGGGCTCATTGCGGTCGGCGGTACGCGAGTGGGCCGGCGACGCCTGCGGGCCCCTTGCGAGGTCATGACGGTGGCGAGGCCACAATCGCTTCAGGTTTCCTTGAAAATGAGCGATCCGGTGGTGAGGGCCGGCTCGTTCCGCTCAAGGATTTCGCCAACGGGATACCTCCTGTCAAGCTGCAGCCGGTCGGTGGACGAAGGCGAGGGGATATCGCGCCATCACAACCCGAACGACGTGCTTGCCGTCGCCTGGTGATGCGGCGCCGAGGCGCTGGCGTGTGGAACGGCGCTCGCCGCGAGGCGGGCGCCCATTTTTTCCAACTTCGCCCCGCCCGGCCCAGGCTGACGGCGGATGTCAAGCCGTGCGCATGCCACGCGCGATGTCAATCCTCGCAGACCTGTCTAAAAACCGCAGTATCCAACACGAATCCAATGGACAAACGACGCCGTTCGAGAGCAAAACCACAGCTCGGTTGGTTTACCCGTGCTGATGGACATTCCACAAAAATTTCAGACGCAAGCAAATCCTGTCAAAAGTGTCCGTTTGCGCTAACGTAGGGTTGCGCGCGGTAGTGAAGTCCTCCCGCGCGTGGTCCCGGCTCTCGGTGCCGACACTCCCCGAGGGCCGGGCGCCTGCCGCACACGAATTATTGCAGCGATAACACTCAGGTGAGCTTGATCGTTTGCTGGAGGTCCGCGCGCCGCAAACCGGATTAGCCTTGAGCCGTCAAACCGCGCGCCTTCGATCTGGCGCGGCGCCACCCGGCCGCTCCGGGGCGGCATGTGCGAGGCTAGCCGCGTTCGTGTCCAACATCCTGGCGTGACGCAGCTGACAACTCGATCTGATGCAAGTCACCGGACAACTGCAGGAACAAGTTGGCGAGGGCCAATTGGCACTCCGCAATTTTTGCATTTGGTGCAACAGCCGCGAACTGACGATAATGCGCAGCGCGACGTGCAAAATACGAAGAATTCGGCATTCGCACCCCTATTTTTCGATATAGCTTCCAGCAGCGCCAGCAATTCTTTTTTGTAAGTGAACAATGACGCTACCCCGACGCGCTTGGTGCCGGAGATGGAACGGCCAAGGCGCGCCGGGGTACGCACGGCTGCCGCTGGCGCAACCGCACGCCTGATCGACAGTGCAAGAAATGGGCCGCCATTCACGAGGCGCGCGCGCGCGCCAAAAATGCGCCGCCCTTCAAAGCAATTCAGGAAGGTCCGGGCCTGCTATGCGCACCGGGAATGGCCGCGCTCAAGCTGGGTTGATACGTGAGGACGGCCGTCTGTCGGTTCGCTGTGGGGAATTCCTCCCACGTTCGCGGCCGCGCGGGCGCCGATTTCAGGATGCTGTTGTCCCTCGCGCCGCTCGACCCGGGGTGCCGGCGATACCTCGAGTGCCCTCGATTGACGCATTAAGGAATCAGAGCTGTCGACACAGTGTGTGTCACTCTGGTAATGTTTGTGACTTAGAGGGGCCGTGGCGGAGCCGTGGCGATGGGTTGGTTCCGGTCGAATCGTGGCGTGGTGGCGTGGGTGGCGTTGTTTGCGCTCGCCTGCCAGCTTGCGCTGTCGTTCGGCCACGTTCACGCCAGCACCTCCAGCAAGTTCGGCGGCGCACTCGCATTTGCGCCGCTCGAAACCGGGCAGGCCTCGGCTGACGGTGCGCCATGGTCGCCCCAAAAAAAGCCCGGTGGCTTTGCGGACGATTTCTGCGCGATATGCGCGAGTATAAGCCTTGCCGGCACGCTTATTCTGCCAGTCCTGGCGATTATTCTAACACCGCGCTTATTTACTCAAATATTGCCGTGGTCGTTGGCGGCCAGTGAGCCGACTTCATTCGACCACCGTCCATTCAGCGCCCGCGGTCCTCCCCACGCCTGACGTACCGGCCTGAGCCGGTCACTCCTGGCGGATTCCGCCGCAAGGATTGTCCGTGCTCAACGCTGCAGCGCGAGTGAATCGCGCCCATCAGCGCGACCAATCGTGCGAATCACGCAATCGGTCATCGTCAGGCTTTCCATCAGCTTTGTGTTCCGTCTTTGTCCCGGGTTGGGGAGGGGGGGTCATGTTCAGGTCAGTTCGAAATGAGTTGCTGCTCGGCAGTTCAGCAGTTGCATTGTTCGCCGTCGTTGGCGCGGCGTCCGCACAGGAGACGAGCGCTCAGACATCGGCTCAGTCCCCGGGTGCCACGCATCCACAGACAACCGGTCAGGCTCCCGCTCAATCTCCGGGCGCCACGCAAATCCCGCAGATCACCGTGACGGCGCCGAAGCGAACGCCGGCACGGCCGCGTCCAACCGCGGTGACGACGCGGGCCCCGGCGACCCCGGCTCCGGCGCCGACCCCCGAGCAGGTTCAGGCGGAGGCCAATCGTCCGGTGGTCGAGCAGACCCAGAGGCTCGACCAGAAGCGCGATGATGTCCTTCAGCCGAAGACCGGGGCGAGCATAAGCACGGTGAACCCCGACAACGTGCCGCAGGGCAGCAACATCGCGATCAGCGACCTCGTCTATCAGTTCCCGGGCGTGAGCCAGGACTCCACGAGCTCTGGCGACTTCCACGTCCGCAATGACCACGCCAACGTGCAGTTCCGCATCAACGGAATCCAGATGCCGGATGGCGTGTCTGGCTTCTCCCAATTTTTCGATACCAACCTGTTCAAGAGTTTCTCCTTAATTACCGGCACGCTTCCGGCCCAATACGGACTTCACAACGTTGGCGTTCTCGACATCACCACGAAAAGCGGGGAGGCGCTGTCGGGAGGCAGCGTCAGCGTCTACGGCGGCAGCTACGGCACGATTACGCCGTCATTCGAATATGGCGGCGTGATCGGCAATACCGAGTATTTTGTCTCCGGACGCTGGAACTCGACCAACCTCGGCCTTGAGAATCCGACCGGTTCGCTCAACGCCATTCACGACCATAGCGATTTGGGCAGGTTCTTCTCCTATACCTCGTCGCTGATCGACCCCGACACGAGGTTCGTGACGTTCTTTGGCATGTCGGAACAAAGCTACCAGATACCCACCAATCCGGGGGCAACGGTCAACATCGGAAATTTTAGCGGTTCCACCTGCGGCACACCGGCCTGCTACTCGGCATTTGGAGTCACCAACGGCACTGGGTCCGCTGTCAACGAAAACCAGTATGAGAAGAATGAATTCTTCGTCGCCGCCTTCCAACGATCGCTCGGCGATATCGACATGCAGCTCTCCTACTACAACCGCTACAGCGAGCTGCACTTCGTACCCGATCCGGTCGGCGATCTCCTGTTTAACAATATCGACACCGACGTCTTCCGCAGCACGTTCGTCAACGGCATGCAGGGTGATTTCGCCTACAAGCTCAATGACGCGCACACGCTCCGCGCCGGTTTCATCGGCCAGGGAGAGCAGACCAAGGTTAGCACCGACTCGACAGTGGAACCGCTCAATAGCGCTGGCGACGCGATCGATACCCCCGAAAACATCTTGGACGCCAGCAGCAAGTTTGGCTACCAAGTCGGGGTCTATCTGCAGGACGAGTGGAAAATCCTTCCCACGGTGACGCTTAATTACGGCGCTCGCTTCGACCAGATCTGGCAATATGTCGATAAGAACCAGTTGAGCCCGCGCGTCGCCGCTCAGTGGCAGCCGTGGTGGTCATCGGTCTTGCATGCAGGCTATTCGCGAAATTTTACGCCGCCGGATCAGGCCCTGGGCCGCGTATCCCAGCCGCAACTGCTAGGCGTGACCCCGCAAAACCCCTTCGGCACGACGGGCTTCCCGACGGGATTTGGTGTAAGTCCGACTAATCCGAATGTAGGCGCGATCCTGCCCGAACGGTCCGATGTGTTCGACGCGGGCATCGTTCAGCAGCTGTTACCAAAGTGCCCGAGCGCAGCCGGCGACATGCCCACCAAAGCGCCGCCGCCGGCGACCAACTGTCCGGCTCTGGAGGTCGGCGTCGACGCCTATTACAAATATGCGACAGACCTCATCGACGATGGACAGTTCGGACAGGCTACCCTGCTCAGCGCCTTCAACTATGCCAAGGGTATTACCGATGGCATCGAATTCAAGGCGAAGTTCACGCAGGGCAACTTCACCCTCTATACCAACTGGGCAATGAGCCAAGAAAAGGCAAACACCGTCGTATCCAACCAGGTCTTCTTCTCGCAGTTTGATTTGAACTACATCTCCAACAATTGGATCTTCACCGACCATGACCAGGCGCTGACCGGTTCGGCCGGCGTCTCCTACCTGTTCACCGGCACCCAGAACCCGTGGCTCGACGACACCAAGATATCCTCCACCATGATCTACGGCAGCGGCCTGCGCGCAACAGAAGTATTCGCGGACGGGACGGACTGCCCCAACTGCGGCCATGTGCCGGCCTACACCCAGGTCAATATCGGCATATCCCATGAATTCAAGGACACCGGCTGGGATCCCAAGCCGTTCACGGTACGGTTCGACGTCGTCAATCTCTTCGACACCAGCTACGAGATCCGCAGCGGCACCGGCATCGGCGTGTTTGCGCCGCAATTCGGTCCGCGGCGCGGTTACTTCGTCGGGTTCACGCAGAAGCTCTGAGCTGTCGACAAAGCGAAGCACACAATCGATTCACTTAAATCCCGCTGGGGGACTGAAAATGTCAACTGTAACGCGTTTCCACGTCGCGGTGTCGTCGAAGAAAACAGCACTCGCAATCGCGCTCTTCACGGTCGCTTTGCCGGCTCACGCTGCCGACCTCACCAACGCTCCGCCGCCGGCACCAGCCCCATACAGCTGGACCGGCGCCTATGTGGGCGTCAATTTCGGCGGCGTCTTCAACAGAGAGGACGTGACAACGCCGTTCGGCTTGGCTGCAACCAATCCTGGCGGGGCGCTCGGGGGCGCTCAGCTCGGCTACAATTATCAATTCTCGTCCTGGCTGCTCGGGATTGAGGCCGAGTTCGACGGCACGGACGCGCAGGGCTCAACAAATTTCATCGGTCCACCGACGGCTGGCCCAGGGACCAGCACGTCCCTGGCCGTCTTCGGCGACCACCGTTGGTACGCCACGCTGAGCGGCAGGGTCGGCTACGTGATGGGATCGCTACTCCTCTACGCGAAGGCCGGCGGGGCGTGGATGAACGCCGACTATAAACTTGGCGTGACGACTAGCGGGGTCACCGTAAACTCTTCGATCGCTAACACGCGCACCGGATGGAATGCCGGCATTGGTCTCGAGTACCCGCTTTTTCCGAAATGGTCGGCCAAGCTCGAGTATGACTATCTCGATTTCGGCACCAGCACTTTGAATTTCGCTGACGTCGCGATTCCGGCGAGCTTCAAGACCCAGGTCAATGAAATCAAAATCGGTCTGAACTACCATTTCGGATACTAACGTGGTGCTCGAAACGGAGTTACGGCGACTGCGGGCACGCGCCAAGGATACAGTAATGAGTGCCTTGGCACGTGTTTCGTCAGTCGGCGTGATCGGGCAGACCAAATACTCTGACGGGCAATTACCCCGCTCGGGTCAAGCCGAGCGATCACGGATGGAGTAGAGCGATGACAGCTAGAGCAGCGCACTGACCCGATCAGGGCCATGGGATGGGTTGAAGCGATAGCAAAACCCAGTCAGGGGCGTTGCCGTGACGAGGCCGACGGCGGGTTTTGTGGAGTTTACAATCGGGCCGGCCGAAGGCCGGAGCCGCGCGGGGACAGCTGCGCCACAAGGACGGGTGACTGGCGCATCACGAAGGAGTTTCTGGAAGAAGTTTAACTCGCAGTGGTCAACGTTCCGCTGTAATAACCTGCTATGAACCCAACATCCGGGCGGTTCTCATTCATCTCGCAGGACAGCCGCGATCGGATCTTGATGCTGAAGAAGCAAATCTCCAATGCATTGGGGCTGGATTGGAAACGTTTGCAATTACCCGGTGCAGAGGTGAAAGAATGTTATCAAGATCGATTGAAACCATCCAACCGCAACGGGCCGCCAGCCGGATGCCCCACATCGTGGGCGCTGGTGTTGTCGCTTTGATCGTCGTTTCCGGATCGATCGCAGCACACGGGCAGCAGGGGCCGCGAACCGCGCCTCCGGGGCAAGGCACCGCACCCGCCCGGACATTTTCGCCGGCGCCGCCTGCCGTTTCGCCCCCGTTACCTGTCGCTCCCCCGCCGCTTGAAGCAGCGCCGCAACCTGTCGCTCCCCCACCGCTCGAAGCAGCGCCACAACCTGTCGCTCCGCCGGCCGTGCTCGGCCCGCCGCCATCCTCTGCCGAGCGATCCGAAACGCCACCGCCGGCGGCCGGCAGCCCACCTGCTGCAGAGCAGTCGACAGATGCCTCGTCTGTCAGCGACCAAGCGACTTCGGTGCTGCCAAGAGATCTGTCGCCGTACGGCATGTTCATGTCGGCGGACATCATCGTCAAAGCGGTGATGCTGGGCCTGATATTCGCCTCCGTGCTGACCTGGACGATCTGGCTCGCCAA
>JASHRR010000850.1 GCA_030037185.1 Xanthobacteraceae bacterium
TGCAGCAGCGCGAGGAAAAACTCCCGGTCGGCCGCGGCGGCGCGCTGGGCTTGGGGAGTCTGCGGCGGCAGACGACCATCGGGCGGATCGACGATCATCGACGTGCGAAGCCCGGTGTGCTTGATGGTCAGGAACGTCGTGTTGTAGGCGCCGCCGACGTCAACTGCGCTCCCACGTTGCTGACGTGGGTCGTCGCCATAGTGCTTTGCGCGCTCCTCGTCCAATTCTTGCCGCTGCGCCTCGTTAAAGAATTCCTGATTTGCGTACTGGGCGGGACGCTGTAGAGGCGTGTCGAATTCTTCCGTCCAGATCCCTTGCAGATCAGGCTCGCCCCACGGAGTTTTCAGCGGTGGATTGGAAAATGCCGGAGCTTGAGCCGAGGTGCGGGTGGCGGACACCGTAATGGCGGTGCTGACAGCGGCTGCGGCAATGGCGACAGCGATCATCGAGGTTGAAAAACGGCCGCCCATCAGGGTCTCCTTGTGTGTTGCGGTGGGTTGCTGCGATGAGCTCTTGTTTGAGCGCCTGCACGGTTGTGGGGCAGCTCGATTGCCGGATCGAGTCCCGCGCCGCCAACATGTCGAGCATGCCGAGCGCGTTGGGGCCGAGGGTGTCGCGCTTGACCGTGATGGTTCTCGCCGCGCTGCGCAGGGGGGTCCCCGGCAAGGGCAAGCCAGTCCGTATCAGGTCGGCCTTGTTCTCGAGGGCATTGCGCGTAGCAGCAAGCACGACCGTTTCTCGCGCGGGCTAAATGAATCAGGCCTTTCCTTGAGATCACAGCGTACTTGCGACCACGATCATTCGCCAAGGCCATAGCCACGAAATTCCTCGGCGACTCCGGGATCGAGCGCTTTCGCCGCCGCGAGATCGGCACGGCCAGCTTCGGTATAATTTTGACCCAGGCGGGCGAGACCGCGGCCGTAAAGCGACGCCGGGGCTCGAGGATTACGGGCCAGCGCCGCGTCGTAATCGACAATCGCCTGCTCGAACCGGCCAAGCTTCAGGTAGATGAAGCCGCGGCTATCGAGGGTGCCAGGGTCATCGGGCGCCAACTGCAAGGCTTGGTTGCAGTCTGCAAGCGCTTCCTCAAGACGGCCCAATACCGCACGATCCCAGCAGCGATTGTTCCAGGCCTTGGCGTTGCTTGGCTCGATGATGATGAGACGGCCGTAATCCTCGGCGGCGCGATCATAAAGGCCGGCTCGTTCGTGAGCATCGCCGCGCTCCGCCAAAGCTTCAACATCGCCTGGGACAAGGCGGAGCGCCGCGTCATAATCCGCGATTGCGGCGGCATAGTCCTTGTTGCGGTAATGGGCGCGGCCGCGCCCCACATAGGCGTCGACATCCATCGGATCGAGTTCGACTGAGCGGTCGTAGTCCGCAACGGCGCGGTCAATCTCGCCGTTTGCAGCCAGCGCTCCAGCGCGGTTGAAGAAGGCCACCGCGCTGTTCGGGTCGAGCATGATCGCGCGGTCATAGTCTCCAATCGCCCGCTCGAGATCGCCGCGAACCGCGTGGAGATTGCCGCGGGCCACATGGACCGCTGCGCCCTCCGGGCCGGTGATTTCGCCCCGCGCCAAGGCTTCGAGGAGGCGCGTGCAGGCGGCGATCGCCGGCTCGGTCTGCGCGGCATTGCTGGAATTGATGCAGGAATCGCGATCGCCCAATATTTGGGCGGTTTGCGCGAGCGCTGTTGCCGAAATCCCAACCGCAACGACAAGTGCGACGGCACAGTTCTGGAGCGTGTTCATGGTGCGATTTTCTTTCATGCGGGCTTGCGCTGCGCCTAAGCCTATCTGGTGGCGGCCGCTCGGCCAAGCCGGGGCATCGCGTTAGACGAGCACGCACCATCTGCGGCAGGCAAAAGGACGGCTGGCGCCTCGGCCATTTTTGCCTCGTGCCTATTCACCGGTGCCGCCGGCGCTCAAGCCCCGCCGATTGCAGCGTGACGAATCGGTCGCTTCAAGGGCCACTTTGAACTCCGCAGATGTCGCCGCGAGTCCTCGATGCGGTCCGCGCATTGCGTCGGCGGTGCGCATCGAAGATGTTGCGAGCCTCGTAGGCGAGGAACGCCGGCACCGGGTCGGCAACGGCCCTACGTGCGGCGAGATCGGAGAGCGGAGCGTGCCATTCGGCGGCGCGATCCCGGTGCCGGTCGTTGGACCGCGAATTGAAGCAGGAGTGGTCAGTCCTGGCTACCACGAATGTTAATAATTCCGAAGATTGATAATTTGGTCCAGCTCGATGAATCTCGAACCACCGTGCTCCTGAATCCGGATCAAACGACCGCCACCTGCGCGGCGCCCTCGCTGAGCTCACCGATCACCGCGGCTCGATCGAAGCCTTCGCGTCGGAATATCGAGAGCACGTCGTTCGCCGCTTCGGGCGCGCAGGCCACGAGCAGGCCGCCGCTCGTCTGTGGATCGGTGAGCAATGCCTTGCGTGCCGTGCCAATGCCGCTGCCGAGGCTGACCTCGCCGCCGTAGGATGCCCAGTTGCGTGCCGAGGCGCCGGTGACGAATCCCCCCGCCGCCATATCCTCCACGCGCGGCAGCAATGGAATGCGATCCATCACGATCTCGGCGCGCAGATTCGCGTTGCGACACAACGGCAAAAGATGACCGAGCAGACCGAAGCCGGTGACGTCGGTCATCGCGTGCACCGCGGAAAGCTCCGACAGCAGCGCCCCCGGTGTATTGAGCTTTGTAGTACAGGCGACGAGCTCGCGGTAGCCGGCCGCATCGAGCTTGTTCCTCTTGATTGCCGCAGACAGCACCCCGACGCCGAGGGGCTTGCCCAAAATCAGGTTGTCGCCTGCTCGGGCGCCGCGGTTCGTCTTCACCTTGTCGGGATGCACCAGCCCCATCACCGCGAGGCCGTAAATCGGCTCGACCGAATCGATCGTGTGCCCACCAGCGATCGGCACCTGGGCTTCTCGGCACACCGATTCGCCGCCGTCGAGGATGCCGCGAATGATTTCGACCGGAAGCTTGTCAATCGGCATACCGACGAGGGCAAGCGCCATCATCGGCGTGCCGCCCATTGCATACACGTCGGAGAGCGCGTTGGTTGCCGCAATCCGTCCGAAGTCGTAGGGATCGTCAACGATCGGCATGAAGAAGTCGGTGGTCGAAACCAGCGCCTGATTATCGTTGAGCTTGTACACGGCGGCGTCGTCGCCGGTTTCGATGCCGACAATAAGGTGCGGCGGCACCAGGGGCGTGCGGGCATTGCGCAGTAGGTCGGTCAGTACATTCGGCGCGATTTTGCAGCCGCAGCCGCCGCCGTGCGAAAATGATGTGAGTCGGATCTCCGTCGTCGTGTTCATCGGAAAGCTCCGCGTCGGATGCTCCACCCAGAACGCTCCAGCGTTTGGCTGGAGAGGAGGCGCCACGGCGCTTTACGCCGCTCAACAGGATTGCTCATAGAAGTTCTCTCCCCCACATATGAAGCATGCAACGCACCGTGTCCATCAGTCTTGACGACCGAGCAAGATGCGATCTTGGCTTTGACACTTTTGGCGTCGTTGGCGTGCTATGCCATCGCAGCGCTTGGCTGTGAACGCCGCGAGAAGATCGGTCGCGCTGCATCAGGCGACATAGGACGAGCCGCGCAAAGCGCTCCCGATTTGCCGTCGCCGCTTGTAATTTCGACACGCATGAAGGCGACGCAGGTACGTTCGGTCTTCGCCTTGCGCAAGAAGGCCGGAAAAGTCTCCGCTCCGCATTGGCAGCCAAGCAGGGTGCGATACGATGCCAGCAGCGGCCTTGCCACCGTTGCCGGGCGGATGAAATGGCCCTTTACGGCACTTCGTCAAGCCCACAGGTGGCTCGATCATGCCGATGGTTTCGCGCAGACTTGCTGCGAGGCCCGTCTGGTGGCTGCATCTGGTCGTTGACATCAAGCCCCCTGAATTCGTTCCGTGTGGTCGCGTTGTCGGGATTGATCGCGGTTTAACCTGCGGCGACATCGACTGCCCGATTTCTTGGGCGGCGAAAATGGAAGGAGATTGAACAACGGTATTTCCAGCTCGGACGCGAACTGCGATCCAAGGACACGAACTCGGCTGAGCGGCATCTGAAAAAGCTGCATGGTCGTCGGCGAGGGTTGGCGAGGATTGCGACCACGTTCTCGCCAGGCAAATTGTCGGCAGCGCGGGGCCGCCCAGCGTGATCGCGGTTCGAGAACTTGACCGAGATCCGCACCCGCACCAAGCAACCACGCCAGCGTCGTCGGCAGCACGGATGGAGCTATGCCCGGCTTCGCGGCTCGCTCACCGACAAGGCTAAGGCGGCGGGCTCCATTGTGGTCGCCGTCGATCCCCGGCGCACCGGCCAAGATTGCAGCAAGCGTCGTCACGGGCATCGGCGCAACCGTCCGACGCAGTCCCTGTTTCGGTGCCGAGCGTGCGGATGTGAGGTTAACGCCGACCTGAACGCAGCCCGCAACGCAGCCTGGAAATACCTTGCCAGCATCGGCAAGCCCGAAGCTGGTGGGCAGTGTGTCAGCCTGTCTGTCGTGAGGGAGGAATGTTCGCATTACCTCTACTCACAAGCTCCAACCTGAGCGTGAGCCAGGTTGGAGTTGTTGACTTGCGTTCCTATCGTTTATGTTCGCTGCTGCGAAATACCGCGGGTCCGGAAGCTCGATGCAAAACATCGCCGCCATGTGCGGGCAATGGTCGGGTCAACGCCTCGTCCACCAGGCGATTGACGTCGGCCCGCTCGCGCGCCGGCTCGAACAGCGGCGCACGCGCGGCGCATTGCCGTCGCAGATGAGCGAGAAAATCGGGTTCCCGGCTCGCGCGGTCCACGAGCCGCGCCAGCGCTTCATCGTCGCCCAACGCAAAGTAACCGTCGTAGTCCGCGCCCAGCATGCCGACGTTGCCCGAAATCCGGCTGGCGAGCACCGGCACGCCGCAAGTGACTGCCTCGACGATAACGTTGGCACCGCCTTCCATCACGCTGGAGATTATCATTGCACGCGCGTTGCGGATTTGCCGCCGTGTTTCGTGGTGTGTACGACCACCGAGCCAGCGATATCGTCGAACCGAGGGCCAGCTCCGGGTCATCAGCTCGTGCGCCGCCTGCGCGTACTCGTCACTCAATGCTTCGCCGATATGAATCAACCGCACGCTGGAAGCCGGCGGCAATCGCAGGATCGCGCGCATTGGCGTCGCGGGATCCTTTTCGTCGCGCATATGACCGACCAGTACCAGATCAAAAGTGCGCGTGCGTGGCGTGCCTGGCGCAAGCAGCGGCGCCGACTGGTAGATCACGCGGCATTTTCGTCGATGAACGGGCTCGATCGCGTCGAGCCCGGCTTCCTGCAGAACGATCAAATGCGTCGCCAGATTCAGCGAGCGCTGCGCGCTGAGATCGGTTGGGAGATCGCGGTAGAGATCGGTGCCGGTAAGTACCACTATTCGAGGACGATCCGGAAACGCGTCTGCGTAGCGCTCGACCGCATTGGCCGAGCGGCGCGCATGCAACGCGATCAGGCATTGTGGCGCCGTTCGCGGTGTCCACTCGCCGCACAGCTTGACGTCAAAACGCCCGCGCAGGATACGCGACCAGCGATGCGCGGTGCGCCAGTTGCCGTTGTTCGCTGCGCGCAGCGCCGGACTGACGATCGTGACTCTTGTCCTTTGGGAGCGCATTGATGAGGACCGAAGGGATCGACGCACGAGGGTTAGCCGGGAGCCGGCTTGAGTATGCTATGAACGACGCGCATGAGCGCACTTGGGCGATCCTGGCGAATCTCACACCCGATCAATGGCGCGTCCCCTACCATACCGGCATCAATCCGCCCCTCTGGGAGTACGGCCACGTCGCGTGGTTCACCGAATGGTGGGTGTTGCGCGAAGCGTACTGGAACGAACGCGGCGACCTCGTCACGCGCCGCGGCTCGCTGCTTTCCGACGCCGACCGCTGGTTCGATTCCGGCCGTGTCGCGCATGTCAACCGTTGGACACTTGATCTTCCTCCACTCGCCGAGGTCCGCGACTACGCCCACGAGGTGTTCGAACATGTGCGGATAAAGCTTGCCGCCAGCGACCCGTGCGATCTCGAAGCATTCCGGCTCGCGCTGTTCCACGAGGATATGCATGGCGAGGCGCTTACTTACATGCGTCAGACGCTCGATTACTCGATGCCGTTTCCCGATCGCATCGCGGCGCACAGCGGTGAACACGAGGACGTCGAGCTCCCAGGCGGCCCGTTCGCGCAGGGCTCGGCACGCGACGACACGTTCGTGTTCGACAACGAGAAGTGGGCGCATGAAGTGCCGCTCGCGCCCGCGCGGATCGCCAGGGCATGCGTGGCCAATTCGGCGTATGCCTCGTTCGTGGACGCTGGCGGATATCGCGACACGCAGTGGTGGTCGGACGAAGGACGGGCGTGGCTTGCTGACAAGCGGCTGGCTTATCCGGCGCGATGGCGCAAAGGACGCGACGGCTGGGAGCATCGCTGGTTCGCGCGCTGGGAGAGTTTGCCGCCCGACCAGCCGGTCTGTCACGTCAGCGCGTTTGAGGCCGAAGCGTATTGCCGCTGGGCGGGTCGACGCCTTCCCAGCGAAGCGGAGTGGGAGCGCGCGACCACTCTCGGCCTCATCGACTGGGGCCGCTCGGTGTGGGAGTGGATGGCGGACGCTTTCGCCCCATATCCCGGCTTTTCCGCGGATCGCTATCGCGATTACTCGCAGCCGTGGTTCCACACGCACCGCAACGTCCGTGGCGGCTCGTTGGTAACGCGGCCTCGCATGCATCATCCGCGTTATCGCAACTTTTATCTGCCCCATCGCAACGACATCTTCATTGGTTTCCGTACCTGCGCGCTCGCTTGAGTCATGCGATACCCGCTCAGCATCAAAAGCGGTCCTACAAGTTGGGGGCCACCTCACCCCGGCACTGCCGTTAGTCCGAACCGCTACCAGACATATAAAAGAATTTCGCAATCCATATTATTCAGCAGCCAGACAAGATCACCATCGCTTACGACCAGCATCGTGACGTCCGTCGGAGCGGTTGAGCTCGTGTCATTGGGCGCAAGTCACGCCTTCCTGTTACGGTTTACCGCTTCAAGGGCGCTTCGGCCAGCATCGGTGATGCGGATGCGCTCCACCATGGTGGTTACGCCGCGTCGCGCCATCATCGGCTCCGTCACAACAGCTGCAAGCTGTGCGTGCACAAGGCCCGAGAGCAGCTCGACAGAGAAACCGTGCGCTATGAGCAGGTGTTCGGTAAGACCGCGTGGCGTGCCTGCGAGCTTTTTGAGCGCCCGGCGTTGTTCCCGGCTAAAACGAAACATCAACGACGCGGCAGGCTTCCTGCCTGAGGTAAAGAGCATGTAACCGGCACAACCAAGCTGACCTCCAGTCCTTTCCTATTACGCAGGCCGAAGATAACGCGCATCGATCAGGCATTCCGTAGGCCGAAAAGTGTCGCCAATAGGAATATTGGCGGACTGCTGCAACCTTGAAATCGATTCGGCGCGAGAGCCGTAGAGAGGGCGGTGCTCATGATCGAACAAAAGGACTGCACCTTGGCAGGAGAAACTCGCTTGTGCCCTCACGATCATGCCCGCAAGCTGACGTCAGTTTGACGCGGCGAGCACAAGCGGTGCCAATGTATGCTGGGGGAAAGCTCTCGCCGCCTTTGTTGGGAGCGACCGAGCAACTAATCGACACGCGCATGGCAACTGCTGTCTGACATATGCGGTGGATTGGCGCAATTCGACACGCACGTGGGGGGCGCGAGCGGCAGCGCGAAGGCACGCCAAGGCCGAGGCCGCGCACCTACAAGGGCCCGCACGCTTCGATACTTCGATCGACGTGGCCAGCGTCCGTCATGAAGGCGCACCAGCCACCGCCACGCGCTCGCCATGCCACCCTGTGTTAGCGGCGAGCAATTAATGTGCGTTTGGCGCTGAACTGCTTCAGTCGATTTTCGAGTGCAGCAACAGGTTGCCTCGGAGGCGCGCGAGTTGCCTTGGAGTATGTCTTGCGTTCTGCCTCGAAGCGCCCGTGCAGGACGGCGGTTCGCGCTGAGGCGTGGCTTTGGCAACCTCGCTGCGAGCTGAATTCCGTTTGAGCAGTTCCGGCAGCTTTGCGAAATCGAGCGCAATCTGTCGCGCCTCCTCGATCGTGAGGAAGCCGGTGTGTCCTGCGGTATTCGGATCAGCCCGGCCGTAGAAAACGCCCAGTTGTCGCCCAGTGGCGTCATCGACGGCGAATCCATTGGCAATCTCCGCGACCCGCCAGGGTGCTGGAAAGCGGCTGGTCATGATAGTGGCTCTCGTGTCCTTGGCATTGTCTCCAATCGTCGCCGCGTGAACGCGTAGGCTTGATCCTCGACGTCAGCCAGCCAAACGTAATCCTTCGCCATCAGCAAATAGCGGTTTTTCATTCGGCTTGAGAGAGTAGTTGCGGCGAGGCAGCGACACTCCTGCGCGAGGTCACGATAACGTTCTGCGCGATTCAATGTATCCAACATGGGACACCTCCGTGGTCATCAGCTCCCAGACGGGGCGACCCAAGGATCCCCCGCACGGCAGCCGATGAGAACTGACCTTAGGGCAGCGCACGGTTAGGAGTTAGAGAGGGCCACGACCGAGGCCAACACGATTGCGCCAATCGCAGCTCTGTTGTCTGTGATGGGTAACTCCCGCGCGTCGGTGCCCGATGGCTATGTCGATCACCAGACGGGAAAGTCCGGCGGGTAGGCTCTTGTTCCCACCCGTCCTTCACATATCTGCGAGTAACCGCTCGACCCCAATCACACATTTGCGAGGCGCAGACCGTCTCGCAGAAGCAAAGCGAGTAATTCACGGATAATCAAAATGCCACTAGTGGCTGTAAAGGTCTGACCAAACCCGGCGGGCCAGCGCCGCAATACCACCGGCGGCGGCGCCAGAATGGGTGCGTGTCTGCGACCAATGCACGGCCGGATATCCGGCGCGAGTGGAGGCTGTCAACGCTCCCATCTATGGCAAGCGTTATAAACAGCGGCGCGCCAATATGGCAACAGCAAGCTCGATGTAACCTGAACGGCCGGAGAGCAACGAAGCCGCGATTCCAACCAAATCAACCGCTGCGTCATAGGGGTCCGCTTTGAGGTCGGCGCGGCAGTTCAGCCGCATCTACTGCGGCCATGGTGATGGCCGCGTTGTTCGGCGGCCTGCCGATCGCACCGGGCCAAGGCGCAGGCTCGGAGCTGCGGCTCCCGCTCGGTATCGTCGTCGGCGGTCACCTGGTATCGCAATTCCTCACGCTTTACACGACACCCGTGATCTAGCTCTATCTCGACAGGTTCGGTCATTGGATTCGAGGCGGCCGTCGCGTGCGACCGCGCGAGATTGGGCGGGCTGCGGCAAAGTAGCTGTGAGTTCGGGGATTTGCCCCACGGCGTCCCCGACCGGTACATGACAACTGCCGCTCCGGTCGGGTTTTTCCAAGCGAGCCGCCGGTCAACCGGAGCCCCGCCACCCGTCTCAGCGCTTACGGCCAAGCACGCGCGACACGCCCAGGAACGGGTGAGTAGCTACCGTTCCTTGCTGATGCCGGGGACCAACAAAGTCAGCAGCGGGCCCTACAGCCGCAATCGACACAGGAGAACATCTGTTGAGTTTTGCGATTGGCCTTGCCTGGCCTTTCCGGGAAGGCACGCGAAGGTCATTGAGGTGTATCGGAGCATGGACGGGTGGGTGGAGGACGCCGAATGGCCGTCACCGTTCGGCTCCGAAGGCGATCCGCAGGACATCGCGGAGTCTGCCGAGACGCCGAGCTGTAGTCACAGCAAAGACTGCCTTGAGGTCATCCGTGGATGATGGCGATACGGTCTCTATCCATCCGAACTGCGGACATGTCTAAGAATGTGGGTCGATCCGCAAGGCCACCGCCAGTCTCAAAGGACCTCTCCGGTACCGATTGCGCTATGTCGCCGCTGCTGACTTGCTGGTGCCCGGAATATCAGGGCAGCTGGGCCGCTGTTGTAACCTCGGCTGAAGCTCTCGGCCTGGTATGAGGCGAGAGAGACACTTGACTGGGGGTTACAGGTCTATGCGCTTGCCGCCCGGATGGCGGCGACGATCCGGTCCGGAGTGGCCGGCGATGCCGAAATCTCCGCACCGAGACTCTTAAGCGCGTCGTTGACGGCGTTGGTGATGGCGGCCGGCGGAGCGATGGCGCCGCCTTCGCCGAGGCCCTTTTGTCCGAACCGGGTATAAGGCGAGGGTGTCTCCATGTGGATGACCTGAATGGTAGGAATCTCCCGCGCGCCCGGAACGAGATAATCGGCAAGATGAGCGCTCGATGGCTGCCCCTCAGCGCTGAAGCGCATCTCTTCGTAAAGCGCCGTGCCGATGCCCTGGGCCACGCCGCCGTGGATCTGGCCATCAACGATCATCGGATTGAGAAGCACGCCACCGTCCTCGACGACGACGTAGGCGAGGATGTCGACTGCGCCGGTTTCGGGGTCGACGAGGACTGCGGCGGCGTGCGCCGCATAGCTGAACGTCCCGGTGTCGCGCTTTGCCTTATAACCTGCCGTCACTTCGAGTCCGCCGGGATCGACATCGGCGGGAAGATCCTGGGGCCGGCGGTACCACGTGCGGGCGATCTCGGCGACGGAGATGCGGCCGCGGTCGGTCGTGACCATGCTGTCCGCCAGCCGGACATCGTCCAGACCGGCCTGGAGAAGCGCGGCGCCGAGACGCTTCACGCGGACGGCAAGCTGCTCGCAGGCCGCAGCAACCGCACCGCCCGACATGATCGCGCATCGCGAACCCCAGGTTCCGGTCGAATAGGGCGTCAGCGCGGTGTCGCCATGGATCAGCTTGATGCGGGCGTGCGGCACGCCGAGGATTGCGTGCGCGACCTGAGACAGCGTCGTTTCGAGCCCCTGGCCGTGGCTGTGGGCGCCGATCCGCAGTTCGAGCCCACCATCCGGCGTGAACCGCGCGTGGCATTGCTCATAGCCCGGTACGAAGGGAATTCCCCAGCCTGCGTAGACGCTGGTCCCGTGACCGGCCTGTTCGCAATACATGGCCAGGCCGACGCCGAGCAGCCGGCTGTCCGGTTCGCCGCGCCGCTGCCGTTGGCGGAGATCGCAGAGCCCGATCGCATCAACCGCCTGCCGTAACGCTTCGGGATAATTGCCAGAATCGAAGTGCCTCTGCGTGATGTTGTCGAATGGCATCTGCTCCGGGCGCACCAGGCTACGCAGACGCAGGTCTGCGGGCTCGATGCCGAGGTCACGCGCCAGCGCATCGAGCGTCAGCTCCAGGGCAAAGCAAACCCCTGCCCGAGCTACTCCCCGATAAGGCAGGATCGGCGGTTTGTTCGTCGCAACCGAATAGGTGCGACAGCGATAGTGGGGGAAGTCGTAGACGCCAGGAAGGATGCTTCCGATCTGGCCGGCCTCCAGACACGCCGAGAACGGATATGCGGAATACGCCCCGGCGTCGACCGTCGCCTCGCAATCGAGGCCGAGCAGGTGTCCGTCTTGGTCTGCGTAAGCCGCCAACCGGTAATGATGCTCCCGGCAGTTCGCTCCGGCGGTGAGATTTTCGCGGCGATCTTCGATCCAGCGCAACGGGTGTCCGAGTTTGCGCGTCGCCCATGCCAGAGCGACCTCTTCGGCGAGCAGGACCCCCTTGTACCCGAAACCGCCGCCGACGTCCGGCGAGATCACGCGAATGCGGCCTTCGTCGAGCCCGAGGCACTCGGCGAGGCCCGAGCGGACGATGTGCGGCTGCTGCGTAGCGCTGATGACGACGAGCTGGTCGAGGCGACTGTCCTGATAAGCCACGACGCCTCGCCCTTCCAGCGGGCTCATCACCTGGCGCGACGTTCGCAATTCGCGTACGACGGCCCGCGCGGCCTTGGCTTTGACCGCGGCAAACGCCACGTCAATGTCGGTGGTGAGGAAGACGTTGTCGCCCCATGGTTCGTGCACGAGCGGCGCCCCTGGCCGGCGCGCTTCCAGCATGTCGCACACTGCAGGCAGCGGATCAAAATCGATCTCAATCTTTGCAGCGATATCCTCCGCCTCGGCGCGGGTCGGCGCGACGCACATTGCGATGGGCTCGCCGACATGGCGCACCTTGTCGACCGCCAGCACCGGCTGTACCGACGACTTGAAACCCAACAGCGCGGTATCGGCCCTGATCGCGCTCACGCCTTTCAGGTCATCCGCAACGAAGGTGCGGTGGCGAACGGCCTGCTCAATCCGAATCGATCGCATCCGCGCATGGGCGATCGGACTGCGCAGGAACGCCACTTCTTGCAGGCCAGGCAGGTGAATATCGCCGACGAATTGACCCTGACCGCGAACATAGCGACCATCCTCCTTACGCCGAAGCCGCGCTCCAATACCTTGCGGGGTCAAGCCAACCTCTCCGCGCACCGGCCATTTCCTGCGGTCATCTTCGTACGCAGGCTCGCGCCCACGGCAGTGACGTGAATTCGCGCCTCGCCCGTCGCGTCAACCGGAAGGTTGCGGGGAGAACGTTTCCTGCAATTTCACACACCTTCGCCTTCCTTCGCCAGCCTTCGAGACGTTGCCGTGTTAAGCCTGCAACTCGGCAATACGTTGAGTGCCGGCCTTCGCTTGCCTTCGCCACGTGCCGTAGGTTCGACGTGGGAAAGGCCGTGGGTTTGCGCCGAAGTGCCTCAGGTTGGGAGGACAGCATGGCGCTGACCGCATTACAAGTAGAGCAGGCAGGCTCTGGAAAGCCCAAGGCCCTCGCTGCGGGCAAGCACGACGATGAACACGGGCTCTACCTCGGAGTCGGCAACGCAACCTTCCGGTCTAGGCGCACGATCGCCGGCAAGGAGCGCTCGATTAGCGTAGGCCCCGAGCCCGCCTACATCTCGCCCGCGTTGATCTTTGCGAGCCGTTCCCTGGCGCGTTCAGCATTAGCCGCGGCACCGGCCGCTGCGGCCTCGCCCATTTTCCTCGATCATGGCCGCTACGGTGTAACGCGCATGACGAATAAGTTTCGCAAAGATGGCGACGGTCATCATCGCCTTATCGAACTCGGCGACGACTTTTATCTGCGGAACAGTCATTTTAAGCATGTTGTCGATCAACTGCTGAATGCAATAACAAGATTCAATGTAATCTCAAATGTATAACCTCTAAACCACAAGTCACTCTATCGACATTGGAAAGAGCATCGACATTGAAAGAGCCGCATTGTCAGAATTACACCCCCCGGAGAGTTATGTTCGTTCGGACAAAACGAGGGTCTGTCACCCCGACTTCCTCATCAGGCAGTATGAGCCACGCCTCGTCACCACACCTTACTTGAGTTTGATAATATAATCTACCATGATTCGTGCCAAATAAACCGGATTGCGAAAAACCTTTTATATCACTGTGATAAGGTTCCTCCCGCCAACGCGATGGATACCGAGGATCGACGGTTATAAGCAGAACCGAGATTGAGTTTCCTTCCGGTAGTTCCGGGAATGTGACGACCATACGTGATTTCAGAGGATACCAATGATCGGGAAGAGGTCGTATCAACCATTCGCAGACGAACGTCTGACACACTTCCGGATGGTTCCCATGGACCAGACAACCTTTGCCGGGTTTACAGTGCTGACACCAGCGCTTTTCTGGTTTATCGAGTTCCTTAATAGCAAATACAAAGCAACACAAGCTGCAAGAACCGCATTGGCGGCCAGTCTCTTTCAACCGGTCAACGACGAGTTCCCTTCTCAAGCTATTCATATACTTCTCCTTCCGATCGAGGACCGCAGCTCCCGCAAAACGTTGCCCCGTCGGCATAAAGCGGTCTACGCGACCCTTGCTCGTCTTGCAACTTAGTGGGCCGCAGACCAAGGCAACGGGGAACATTGCTGCCCTATGCCAAGGATGACCCGCCTTGCGATGAGCCGGTCGGGTCGCGTGCCCTTCGGCCTTCAAAATCGAAGCCAATTCATAGTGTCAAGCGGATCGGGGGAGCTGCGCTCGGTCGCGTCGGTTGTTCTGCTTAGCAATTCATCCACGGTCTATTCCCCTCGGTGGCTCAATTCCGAAAAGTCATATTGAGTATGCAAGCCGATCTAACCGGGCCTGGGGGCTAAGCAAAGCGGCGTCAAATCGGATCGGCCAATTTGTGGTCGAGGCCCCGTCAGTCGACGGAGCGTGGAGAATTGAGGCTGGGGGCGGTGGCTGGGGCGCCGGGCCGGTCGACTGGAAAAACCACTCTGCATCCGTCGAACGGCAGTCTAAGCCAGCCGCCCGTGGCAATGCTTGTATTTCTTTCCCGCACCGCAGGGACATGGGTCGTTGCGTCCGACCCGGCCCGCGAGTGATGGAGCATTGGCAGAGGAGGGCCGCACGGCACGCGCCTGCGCATCGACCTCGCCCCAGCGAGTGAGCGTCGCATAGGAAAATGCCCGGATCAGGAGTGGACGAACGGAAGCCGGGATTTCGTTGTAGTGCTCGAGCGGCATGTCCAGCGGGATTCGGCGGACATGGTTCCCGTGGTCGAAGAACCACCGGCGCGCGTAGACCATGTACACGATCGGCCGCACTCTCCCGCTCCGGTTGGGAAGGCCCGCGTGCAGCGTGCGGTAGTCCAGCAGCATGCAGTCGCCGCGCTGCCACGAGCAGACCGTGGGCGGGCTGAGCACGCTTGCATTATCTTCCAGCCATCGGTGTGAACCGAGCCAGACCCCCGTCGGCCCGGTTTCAATGTCGACGTCGATGAGTGGCACCGCCACGTTGATTGCATAGACCGGCAAGCTCGGATCGACGCCGGGATTGAGGAACAAATGCGGGTGGTCGCGATGAACGTGCTGCTTTGTCGATTCGGGATGGGATGCCACGACCGTTAAATTGCTCAGATGCATGTCCTTGCCGAGCAGCGGATCAAGAATCTTGAGCAGGCGAGCGTTGGCAAAGACATCCGGTCGCGCAAAGGCGCCGGTCATGCGCAGCGTGATATCGAAGCGCGCATCCCCTACCTGAAGAAACCGATTCGGCCCCGGTCTCTCCGCCTCGCGTTGCATCGCGGCCAAATCCAGCGTTCCGAGTTGCGCGACATACTCCTGATGCATGGTCTCGATGGTGGCGGGCGGAAACATTCCACGCAGCAGGACGCAGCCGTGCTCATCGATAGCCGCATGCGCCGCAGCCTCGGTCTCAGGAGCAATCTCTCCGCTGGCGGCCTTGCTCTCCGAGACAGTGACAACCCAATCCATCGGCTATTTCCCCAGCAAACAATAACGCCCCGGCCTTGCCGGATCAAGCAACCGGCCAAGGGGGTGGATGTCGGCCGAACGGTCTTTCGCCCGTCCACCTGAAGGCTCGAGCTCAAGAAACTGCTTTGGCGACTGCATCGTCATGATGCTAACCTTCGAAAGACCCAAGCGAACCAAACAGCGAGGGGGCGAGCCGTTGCGAGTGAGACGGTGGAAGCGCCGCCAGCGGTGGCGCGCAGCAGAGATGCAGCGGGAGTTCGACCGCCTCGGCGGACAGGTCGGGGCGCCCGGCATGGCGAGACCGCACCTCATGCCCGGGTTGAAACCGTGGCCTCTCATGGTGCCGACTCATTGAAAAAGCAACTGCGGCTGGAAATGCGCGAGCCGACCTCGACGCGAAAAATTGCGGGCAATCTGAAATAGCCAAGCAAAATCAATGGAGGGCGGAGAAAACGTTGCCCGCCTGCCCGGCAATGCGAGCATCGCGCCCGCTGGGCCCGCCTATCGCTTCTGCGTAATGCGGGCAAGGCCGGCTGGCGCACGACACACCCGGATGCATGCAGGGCAACCGGAGCATCTTTTTTGGGCAGGCATTCCGCTTACTCATTTTCTAAAATACTGTTCACCTATCTGCCATTCTCTAAGCGTCCATACCGATCAGGCCCCCGGCGCGGGCCCTCCCGATGGTATCGACGCCGGCAGCACAAGCGAAGTATGGATTCAGGCAAGATGGAGGGGGATTGTGAGCGTCCGTCGGATCGTTTCTATCGTCTGCGTGATCGGCTGCATATCGCTTGGCCCCGCGCTCGCCCAGGCCCCAATCAAGATCGGAGTCACCCAGCCGCTGACAGGAGCATTCGCTGCTTCCGGTAATTACGTCGCGCAAGGCGCCAGGATGGCCGAAGCCGACATCAACAAGGCCGGCGGCGTCATCGGCAACCAGATAGAGTTGATCGTCGAGGACAACAAATCCAATCCGACCGAGGCGGTCGCGACCGCCGAGAAGCTCATCCAAAAAGACAAGGTCTCCGTGATAATGGGTGCGTGGAGTTCAACTCTTACGCTCGCGATCATGCCCAAGCTCATGGAGTACGCAGTTCCGATGGTGGTTGAGACTTCGTCTTCCGGCAAAATCACGACTTCAGGCAATCCGTGGATTTTCCGCATCAGCCCGACCTCCGAAATGGAGGCCAAGGCATTTGCGCCCCTGGTCAAGACGATCGGCATCAAAAAGGCCGACATGCTCTACACCAACAATGATTTCGGAATCGGTGCAGCGCAGGAGTTCGCTGCGATGCTCAGGGCATCAGGGGTCGAAATCGGCGTTCGCCAGACGATGGATCCGAAGGCAGTGGACTTCTCCGCACAGCTCGCCAAGATCAAGGCGTCCGGCGGCGACACGTTGTTCGTAACGACGGCGGTCGAGCAGATCACGCTGATCCTCAAACAGGCAAGAGAGCAGCAGCTTAAGACTCGCATCATCACGACCGGCGGTTCAAATTCGCCCGATCAGCTGATCGAGCAGGCTGGGGATGCG
>JASHRR010000851.1 GCA_030037185.1 Xanthobacteraceae bacterium
GATTGCTTCGAGATCGGGCGCCGGACGTTCCTGAGCTCGCTGCTGCGCCCCCGTGCCGACCGTATTCTGTTCGCTGCCACTAAGGCGGATCACCTCCATCACACCAGTCATGACCGGCTGGAGGCGATCCTTCGCCGCATGGTCGAACGTGCGATTGCACGCGCCGACGTGGCCGGCGCTGCCATTGACGTGATCGCGCTTGCGGCGGTGCGCGCGACGCGCGAAGCCGAGGTCCGGCAGGGCGGTGCAACGCTTCCCTGCATTGTCGGCGTGCCGGCGGCCCGCGAGCGTTCCTCCGGCGGTAAGACGTTCGACGGCATGAGCGAAGTTGCGGTGTTCCCGGGTGAGCTTCCGGACGATCCGGACGCCCTGTTCGCGCCGGGCGCAGTGCCCTTCCGCGGCCTGACGGCGGCAGGCGCGGAGGAAGCCGATTTCCGCTTCGTCGCCTTTCGTCCGCCGCCGCTCGAAAGAAGTGGTGACGGCGTGCCGGCGCTACCCCATATTCGGCTTGACCGTGCGCTACAATTCCTGATCGGAGACCGGCTCGCCTGAAGGCCCGCGGGGGCGCTTCGTTAGGCTGCGGGCTCTGGAAAGCACGGCTTAACACGGGATTAGGCACGAAACGGGTCTTGCGCAAACACGCCCTGCAACATTGCGGACGGAGATGCAGGTGAGCTCACGAGGCCTTCCAGGCCTCATCGGAGTAGCTGAAGTTGGCAGTCTTTGTTTTGGACAACCGCAACAAACCGCTGATGCCGTGCTGCCAAAAGCGCCTGCTTCTCACGCGCGGCCGGGCCGTTGTGCATCCCCGCCACCCCTTGACGATTTGCTTGAAGGACCGCGTCGGGGGCAATGCCGGCCCGTGTTCTGTCTGCGCGAGACCGCTCACCGGGGACGGCAGATCAAGTCCTGCAGACTTTCTCCACCGCGCGGACCGCCTGGCGGCCCGCACTTGCTTCCCCGGCCGAAGGGGTCTTACCGGGAGGATCGGATGAACCAAGCCCACAAGCCTGCGGTATTCCGGCTCGACGACCCCGGCATCGTCGTCACGCCCGCGAAGGAACCGCGCCACATCGCGCCGGCCGCCAGTAACGCGCCGGCGGTCGAGGCTCTTGCGCCGCCCCCGTCGCACCGCCGTGCGCCATGGGCAGGTATATTCTGGGTCTCGGCCGCGGGCCTCATGCTGCTCGCGACCGGGCTCGGCATCGCCGATCTGATCGAGGACCTCCTCAATCGCGCCGCCTGGCTCGGCGGCATCGGTGCCGCATTGGCGACCGCCGCGGCGGTCGCGCTTCTCGCAATTGTGACGCGGGAGGCACTCGGCCTCGCCAGGCTCGCCGCCATCGACAGCTTGCGGCAGCGCGCCGCCGCGATCCTGGTGAGCGACGACCGCAAGGCCGGCCGCGCGCTCGGTCGCGATCTCATCGCCTTGACGAGCCGCATGCCGGGTCTTGCCTGCGCCCGGGCGCGGCTCGAGAGCCATCTCGGCGACATTATCGACGGCGGCGATCTCGTTCGCCTGAGCGAGCGTGAGCTGATGGCGCCGATCGATGCCGAGGCAAGACGTTTAGTCGCCGCTGCCGCCAAACGGGTGTCGGTGGTGACCGCCGTGAGCCCGCGTGCGGCGGTCGACATGCTGTTCGTTCTTCTGACCGCCCTCGGCCTGGTGCGACGGCTGGCGCTTCTTTACGGCGGGCGTCCCGGCACGCTCGGGCTCATCAAGCTCATGCGCTACGCGGTGTCGCACGTCGCGTTGACGGGCGGCATGGCGGCGAGCGACAGCCTGATCCAGCAGGTCATCGGCCACGGCATCGCGGCCAAGCTATCCGCCCGGCTCGGCGAAGGCGTCCTCAATGGCCTGCTCACGGCGCGGCTCGGCCTGGCCGCCGTCGAGGCAACGCGGCCGCTTCCGTTCACGGCGCTTCGGCAACCCGCCCTCAACGACATTGCAGGTTCGCTGTTGCGGGGGAGCGCAATTGGCGGCACCAACGAAACTTTGCAGGATCAAAGTCATGACCGTCACCGCGGTTCGAACTCTTAAAGCGCGATGCGCCTGGGGTGCCCCCCAGGCCGGGGCAATCCTGTCGCGCACGGCGCCTCTGCGCCCCGCCGGCGGGGTCGCAGTGGGGCGGATTTTCCGCAAGCGCAATCTCGCCATTTGGCGGAGAGCCCCCCTCGGCCAGAATGCGGGCGACGGGCGCGCAACCCTCTCCCCGCAAGCCGGGCGAGCCCAGGGCCGCGCCCCACGCGATCGCCCTGCGCTGCGCCGCAGGCTGGTCCTCTCGTTGCCGGTTGTCCTGATCGCGCTCTTGGCCGGGAGCTCTGCAACCCAGGCTGCGTGGCCGGAGCGCCCGATCACCCTGATCGTACCTTTTGCGCCCGGCGGACCGACCGACATCATCGCCCGCATCCTGGCGACCTCGCTGCACATGTCGCTCGGCCAGCCCATTATCATCGATAACCGCGCCGGCGCGGCCGGCAATACCGGCATGGGCGTAGCGGCGCATGCAACGCCCGACGGCTACACGCTGCTGCTCACCTCCACCTCGATTGCGGTCAATCCGGCCCTGTTTAAGAACCTGCCCTACGACCCGTTCCGCGACTTCGTACCGGTCTCGGAACTCGTCAATGCGCCTAATGTTCTGATCGTCAAGTCGAGTTCGACGATCAACACCCTGGCCGATCTCGTCGCACAGGCGAAGGCCGACCCTGACCGGTTCAATTACTCGAGCCCCGGCGCCGGGACGAAGTCGCATCTCACCGGCGAACTGCTCAAGCTGCGCGCCGGCATCCAGATGGTGCATGTGCCGTATCGGGGCGCCGGCCCGGCAACGCTGGCGGTGCTGGAAGGTACCGTGCAGGTCGGCTCAGTCGCACTGCCGCCCGCCGAGCCGCTGATCAAGGACGGCCAATTGCGCGCGCTCGCAGTCACCGGCGCTGAGCGCTGGTTCTCGCTGCCGGACGTCCCGACGATGATCGAAGCCGGCTATCCGAATTTCGTGTCCGACACCTTCAATGCGCTTTTCGCGCCGGCCGGAACGCCCCCTGACATCGTCGCCAAGCTCGTTAACGAAAGCCGTGCCGCATTCGCCAACCCGCAAGCGCGCGAGCAAGCGCGCAAAGCCGGCTTCGAGATCGTCGCCGGCACGCCCGAACAGCTGAGCGCACGGGTCGCGGCGGAAGTGCCGGCCGTGCGCGACCTGGTGGCCAGAGCCGGCATCAAGGTCCAGTAATGCAGGTTGGGGCCTGACGACGGCCCGTCATCAGATAGGCTCAGGATGGGCTTTCGCAAACGGGATCGGGGGTGGCGCGCCCGCGTGCGGGTGTCCCCCCTTAAGTCGCTCTCCAATTGCTTGCAATTTGCCATCACGGCAACCTTGCGCCTCGATTTCCGCAATCGTGGACAAAACGTAATCCAAATTCGCCCCGGATCGGCCATGTCCTTGGCGTACCAGATGGATTTGATGCTCAATGTCAAGGCGGCCGGCATATTGGGCATGGCTGCGATCGACCAGGAAGACGAGGGCGGTCACATCGCGCGGGGGTGACGCTGAAAGCGTGACGCGACGCGAGGTTTCAATGTAGACGGAGGTTACCTGTTCGCGTTCCCGCAAATATGCGACGGTGCGATCGCGATCCTTGGCTGCTACCCGATAGGCAATGCCGCGGCAGGCGCCGCCACGGTCGAGACCAAGCACCAGGCCGGGCTGCTCCGGGGTGCCGCGATGGACGAACGAATACACGCACAATGCCCGGTGCAACCCGACGAGGCGCGCCGGAACGCGCTCAAGGTACGGGAAATCGGGCCGCCACATGAGCGATCCATAACCAAACACCCAAAGATCTTCATTGGCGGGAGGCAGCGCAGAGTGCATGAAGGACCGCTGTAGTTTACTGCAAGGAGGTTTCGCTAACAGGCAGAGGCGGGCGACGCAAGTTTCGTGGAACATTCGTGAAGGCAGCGAGGAGATAGCGTGAATACGCAGGAATATGACCCACAGTCGCGGCCATCGCTGACAAAGCATTCCCCAAAGTCGCGGTCATGGCTGATCGTCATGCCTACCGCGATACTCGTTCTCTTCGGGCTCATCTGGTCGGCCTTCTGGTACTGGTCGGCCACCACGGCCGAAGCCACCATCACGGCGTGGCGTGCGCACGAGGCCGCGGCCGGGCGCGTCTACGGCTGCGCTACAACGGGCTTTGGCGGCTACCCGTTCCGCATTGAGGTCGAATGCGCAGAGCCTTCCGTGGATGATCCGGCAACCGCGCTTTCGATCCGGGCGCGTAATCTGCTGGCGGTCGCGCAAGTCTACGACCCGACTCTCGTGATTGGCGAAGTGGTCGGTCCGCTCACGGTGGCGCCGCTCGGCGGTTCGCCGACCGCAAAGATGGACTGGACGCTCGCACAGGCGAGCCTGCGCGGTAAGCCCGCAGCCCCCGAGCGCCTGTCGATCGTCATCGACAAGCCAAATCTCGCAGCGGCGCCCTCGGGCGCCCCGCTCGCCATCGCCGACCATATGGAATTCCATGGACGCTTTGCACCGGGGTCGGCGCCGGGGCATCCGGCGCTCGACCTCGCGCTCGATCTTAAAAACGCAACGGCGCCTGCGCTCGCCCCCGCTCTCGGAACTTTCGCGCCGCTGGTTTCCGCTTCGTCCGATTTGTCCCTGGTCGCGCAGCTGAGCGGGGCGTCCGATCTTACGCCGAAGCCGTGGGAGCAGCGACTACGCGAACTTCAGGCCGCCGGCGGCCGGCTGGAAATCACCGACGCGCGGCTGCAGCAGGGCGACCTGATCGCGACTGCCACCGGCGCACTCAGCCTCAGCGACCGCGGCACATTGAACGGCGACGTGCGGCTGACCATCGTCAATTTCGCCAAGATCATTCCGTGGCTTGGCCTCGACCGTGCATTCGCCCAGGCCGGCCTGCGGCCGGAAGCCCTCAACCGCTTCGCCCCGACACTTGACCGGCTGATGCCCGGGCTCGGCAACCTCTTGCGAAGCCGCGATAATGGCGGGGGAAATGGGGGTACCGGCACAAAAGGAGATATGAACATGGCGGTCGGCGCCGCCGTGCTGGGTGGCCAGCAAACTGAGCTCGAAGGCCAGCAGGCCGTCACGCTTAACCTGCGCTTCGAGGATGGGGCGGCTTTGCTTGGGCCGCTTAAGCTTGGTCAGCTGCCGCCGCTTTATTGAGCCGCGGCGCGGCTAGGGCGACCCTCTCCGGTGCTGCCGGAGAGCTGCTGGGGCCGCTGCGGAGGGAGTTTCCGACAGGGGGCGCGACACATCGGACTCCTGCCGTTCCATCCCTTGGAACCTCATCCGCGGAGCGCAGGCGCAAAGCCACGCCGCTCCGCGTAGGTCTCGGCCTCAGCCGAGTCATTGCGTTTTGACTGGGCTTTTCTGATGCAGCTTGAGGGGGGCCTGGCCACGAGGTCCACCGGGCGGTCCGCAAAGCTGCACGGTCTGCTGCCCCCAGTTTTGAGTGCCCACGGTGACCATCTCGCACACCTGCTTCGGTATTCCGGCTGTGATATTCTTTTTTTGTTCAGCCGCTGCACTCATCGTCGTTGCGACCGAGACACTCGCCAGCGCGGCCAACCCGATCATTATTTTGCCTATCATGGTGCTCATTCCAGTGTAAGCACCCCAGCCTTTAATCATGAAACTCCATGGCTCTGATACAGTTGCCCGCGTGCGGCAGTACCGCGCGGCACCGTCCGGCGTATTTGATGAAACCGCGGATTGAATAAAGTTATAGCGCCGCAGCGATTGCTACGGCGCCGATACGCGGGACGCTCCCGCTGGAACAGATTAATAATCCTTCAGCAAGCGCTCGATGTAGTCGAGTTCGAACTGCGGGCGGAACGCTTCGCCGAAACGGCGGCGAAGCTCTTCAAGGATCCGGCGTGCGCGCTGCGCATCGATCTCGCCCGGCACCTTGACCGTGGTGTCGTCGCCGTAATCGCGTCCTCGCAGGGGCCGGCCGAGCGGGTCGGTCTCTTGCTGGGCGCGATTCGCCGGACCGAGGCGGCCGGGCTGGCCGTAGGGTCCGGGCCCTTGGTTCTGTCCCATCTGCTGCTGAAGCTGTTGGGCGAGTCCCTGTGCGCCCTTGCGCATGGCATCGAGTGCGCGACCCTGGCCATCGACGGCGCGGTTCGAATCGCCTTCGCCGAGCGCGCTTTCCGCATCACCCATGGCGTTGCCGGCATCCGCAAGATCGTCGCCGCCCTGGCCGTCTTGGCCCTGCTGACCTTGCTGACCTGGTTGACCTTGTTGACCCGGCTGACCCTGCTGGCCCTCTTGACCCTTCTGGTTCTGGCCGAGACCGCGCTTCTTCATCTCCTCAAGGAATTTCTTCAATTCCTCGCGCAGCGCCTGCTGGTTCTCGCGCAGCTCACTGAAGGCATTCGGATCACCGCGCTCGCCCTGTTGGTCTTGTTGGCCTTGCTGACCGCGTTGGCCTTGCTGACCGCGCTGCCCTCGCTGACCCTGCTGGCCGCGCTGCCCGCGCTGCTGGTCCTGGCCCTGGCGGAAGGTCTTATCGCGCAATTGCTGCTGCTTGCGAATCATGTCGCTAAGCTCATCGAGCATCGCCATGTCGTCGTCGGCATCCTGGCCGTTCTGGCCCGGCCGCGCCATCTGCAGGTTCTGCATCATCTGCGACAGCTGATCGAGCAGCTGGCGGGCAGCATCGCGATTGCCGGACTTGGCAAGCTGCTCCATGCGGTCGAGCAGGCTCTTGAGGTCCTGAGATTGCATCATGCGCGAATTGCGATCGAGCGGACGCGCCATGTCCGGGTTCTTGCGCAGTTCCTCCGCGAGCGCCTGGAGAAACTGGTCCATTGCGGCGCGCAACTCGTCCATCAGCCGCTTGAGTTCCTCGTCGCTGGCGCCGCGTTCGAGGGCATTGCGCAGCGCTTCCTCGGCGTTGCGCAGGCGCGCCGAGGCGTCGGACATATTGCCGTCCTCAAGCATCGTGGCGTAAGCCCACATCTGCTTCACCACCTCGCGCAAGTCGTCGTCGCTCTTGGCTTGCGACAACTGCCAGTACAGCGACCGCAGGCCGAGGTACTGACCGAGCTCCGGCATGAATTTTTCCGGCGCGATGGCGAGCGCATCGAGGGCGATCAGCACGCGGTCCCGATTCTCCGCATCCAGCGCCAGCTCGCGGCGCTGCTCGATGATCGCACGGGCGAGCTGTTTGACGAAGGGACGCTCCGGCAAGCGGAAGGTATGCGGCGCACTGGTGCCCTCGTTGTTGGCCTCATCGCGAGCCGTGAGCGTCATCGTGACCTCGGCGCCGGCCCAGGGATGATCGCTCAAATCCTTGGTGGTCTGGCCAACGCCGTTCTTGACCCGCGCTTGCGGCAGAACCAGTTGCATCTCGGGCGGCCCGAATAACGGGCGCGGTCCCGACGCGTCGTCTGCTTTCGCCTCGCCGGCGTCCTTAAGGGCGAACAAGGCCTTGGCTTCGACGACGCCGTAATCGTCTTCCATCTTGTAGTTGAGCTGCAGCGATCCGCTCGGCTGGGGCTCCGGATCCTTGGTGAGCGCGATCACCGGCGGCGTGTCCGGTATGGCGTTGAACGCGTAAGTGGGATCTTCGTCGCTCAGGCCGTGCACCGCAGCGGTGCCGCGGTCGCTGATGATGTAGCGGTGTTCCTCGGTGCCGGCCGGCGCCTGCGGTCGCTGCTCGGCGGGCTGTTCCGCAACCCCGCCGGTCGTCGCCACGTCGAAATGGACCTTGCCGCTGGCGCGGATCACCAGAACGCTGCCGGCCGGCACGGAAGCGACCGACGCTTGGCCGCGTTCGCCTGGCCGCAGGCCGGGCAGAATAACAGGCGGCTTGAGGGTGTAAGTCGGCGGCGACACCCAGGCATCGAGCCGGAAATTCGTCGGCGTCACCACGCCATGCCAGTCGAAGGCCGCCGCAATGCGCCGGACGCGGTCGCCTCCCGCCGCAATAAAGGTCGTCACCACAAGCAGCAGCACCAGGGCACGCGCAGCGACCGGATCGCGCAGGTCGAGGCGCGGCGCCGGACGGCCGACCCTGAGCGTGCGCGCCGCCAACAGGGCGCGCTCGACATGGGCGCGCCACAGAGCCAGCGACAACGGGTCGGACTTCGGGGTCGCAAGTTCATCGCTGATCGTCGTCGCCGGACGGTGGGGCAGGCCGGCATTGCGGTCGAGCCGGC
>JASHRR010000852.1 GCA_030037185.1 Xanthobacteraceae bacterium
GTGTGTCTGGCGCTTTCCAACCTGCAAAACACCTCGTGATTCTTCAGACCGAAGATTGGGTGTTCGCTCTTGCGTCCCGAAGCGCTCGCCGAGCTTAACGCGCAAAAGGCACTGAAAACGCTGCTAAGACCCCAACACCTTGATATCGGGCGCTACGGCCACACGCTGGCCACGCACTACACTTTCATCTGATACGGATCTGCGGATGGGTGCGGCAGCTCTTTTTTGATGATCCTCGACATCGGCGCTCAAGACTCTCTCCCATTATTCGGCACGCTCGATGCCGACGAAACTGACGGTGCAGAGCTGACGCTCTACGTCTGGCGAGAGTTCTGCGACAGCCCAGCTCCACCGCCGATCTCAGCGCCTTCGGTCCACGAAATAATCGAGCGATTGAAGGTGCTGATGCCCGCGGGGAGATATTGATTGTTGAGTAGTGCGGAGGCTATGACTGCCTTGCTGCTGGGCTGCCTTCGCGACGGCGTTGCCATACGACCGGTCTACCCAATTTGGGGGGGCCGACTTGCGGCGCCGCCCAAATCGGCAGAGTCGGGCAATCTTGAGACCAAATCGGACGCTTTCTCGATGCGCGTCTGTTGGTCGGGTCTCCATGAGCCTGACCGTGGGAGAGTGCCGATGTGAGTCTCGATTTCGCCGTCCGCCGTCAAGACTCTCCGCACTCTTGCTGCCGGCTCGGACGTTCGGCACCTTGCGCGCCGCTCAGCTCGACCGGTCAATTTGAGCACGTCGACGCTCTTTGCTCGCCGCGATGTGGCAGCATCATGAGCGCGACACGAAATGGTGGGCCTGGCCCCCGACGTCACGGCAGTCAGCAGCGCGGCCACGCCAACAGCGTCTCATAGCGCCGTGCTAGGGCCAGCCGACGCCAGGCGCGGGGGCCTTAACAGTGAGCACTTGACCCGTGCGTGGCTCAGCGAACATACGCGCCGGTCCGTTCCACTCAGTTACCATCATGAATAAAGTGCGCCGGTCGGCACCTCCGAGCGCGCACGCGAAGCAGCCGCGATCAAGCTCGATCCTCTGCAGCACCTCCCCTGCTTCGCGAACGCGCACGCAACGTTTGTTGGGGACATCCGCGTACCAGACGGCGCCCTCGGCATCGAGGCAGATACCGTCGGGGACCCCGTCGCCAAGGTCGGCCCACACCTGCCGCCTGGACAGATTGCCATCCGCGGCGATGTGGAAGGCAGAAAGCCGTTTTGCGTAGGATTCGGCGACGATCAGCGTCGCGTTGTCTGGCATCACGACCATGCCGTTAGGGAATGCGAGGCCGTCCGCCACCTGGCGAGCCAAACCGTCTGGCGTCACCAGGGCCACGATTCCGGGGGCAAACGGCTCGCCGACCATAAGGTCGAAGCCGCCACCGTTGACGTAGGCGTTGCCCCGACCGTCTACTACCAGCTCGTTCCCTGCTGGGGGCTTGGAGACGTTGTTCAGATCACCGTGGGTCACCAGCCTGCCATCCGGCTCCCGGCGGAGCAGAAGGCCGTCCCGCGACGAGACAAGGAGTAGACGCCCATCCGGTAGCCAGTCGACGCAGCACGGAAACGAGGGTGCCCGCAGGATAACTTCGCTGTTGCCTTGGAGATCGGCGGCTATGACCTCGCGCGAGCCCCAGTCGGAGAACCACAGACGGTCCTCGTGCCAGCGTGGCTGCTCGCCAAACATGATACCTGTCAGCAACGTTCTCAGTTCAGGCATTGAAGGCTCCTCCGCACCGAGCATTCCTAGCTCGGCTACCGACATCGCGCCGCTCGTACGATCCCGTGCAGCTGATCGCCTATCGCACCGCCGTCGCGCGGGATCTTCCTCCGGGTTCCGACTGGTTGCGATGGTAGGTCCTGCAGTCCAAGGACGAATCGAACGGTTGCGGGCCGACACTTCGGAGCGCTTTTATTAAAACTCTCCTCGCCTCTCCATCAGTCCCGCAAGTGGCTGCCACAGTTGAGTCGCTGTCGCATAGTCTCCGCGCCCATACGCGGCCATCCGTGCCGGCTCGCGACCGCAGAAAAGGCAAGCGTATTCCGGCGCATCTTCAAAGTCCAGGTTGGCATTAAATCATATACCCTGAAGGCCGCTTCCCTGTTCAATCGCGTCAGTCGCGCCTTTATGCTGGACGAGGGTGAAAAACAAATTGGCTGGATCGCGCCTAATGGCTTCTTCAGTAGAACATTCACAGCCGATTTTCCGGATGATCTGCCGCCGGAAATCCAGACGTTTCTGATTTGGCTAATCATCATTGACCAGCGCCGCGATGGATTCGCATTCCCCATCATGAATATCTTGAAGCGACGCCCGGCTGCCGACGCGACAATCTAACACCATGTGCCTGCATTGCCTTAGCTTCGCGGTCGTGAGGCGTGTTAGACTGCCGCCAGATCGAGAATCTGGACCGAAGACCGGATGGCCTATCCTACGGTGCGAGTCATAAGAGGTTTGGAGATGCCAGAACGTGGTGAGGTAGGCGAGCGGCTAGCAACTATGTTGCAGCATGCTGCGGAAACAGCTGAGGACCAAACTGAAGTGACGCTTCGAAACCTACCGGATGAGGTGGCAAAAGCGCAACGAGAAGCAATCGAGGTCCAAAGGAAAGCAGCGGAAGCTGAAACAAAGGCAGCGGAAGCCAGCATAGCGAGTGCAAAGGCAGCGGAGAAGGCGGCAGTAGTGATGGAGAGAAACGCCAAGTATATGTTTTGGTCGGTAATCGTCGCTTCAGTTTCGGCCATTGCTTCGGCAGTCTCAGCCTACTACTCGTATTGGAGTGCTGTGCATCCGAGGTGAGGGCGAAGGCCCACTGTCAGGGCAGGGGTCGATGAGCCTTTTGCAAAATTGCTTAACCTGCACCAAGAACGTCGCCTTGACGACGGCGATTTACGCCAAGGTAGACCGCAACGCCTTGCGCACGATCACCCGCCCTCCGGCGCCGCGGCGCACCGCGATTTCTGCGCCCCATGCCGGTTGCCCAAAAGCCATCGATGGGGCCGCTCTCCAGCGCTTTTGGCTGCCGTCACGCCGGTGTTGACCTTCAGCTCAAGCCATCCCGGGATCGGCGCGATCGCGATGCCCCGGCGGGCGGGATCCAGCCCGGCCTTGATGAGCAGCCCCCGCGGCCCAAGCTCGACCCACGGCGCAGCGCCGATGGCCCCGA
>JASHRR010000853.1 GCA_030037185.1 Xanthobacteraceae bacterium
ACTGCGGCGACGAGCCCGCCCAAACCGGCAAGCTTGGCGAGATGGTGGTCGGCATCGCCGAACAGGGCATCGATCGCGGTGAGGCGCTTGAAATAGTGGCCCGCCTTGTACTCCATCGTCATGCCGATGCCGCCGTGGAGCTGGATCGCCTGCTGGCCGATAAAGCGCCCGGAGCGGCCGATCTGCACCTTGGCGGCAGCGATCGCCCGCTGCCGCTCGGTTGGATCCGGCTCCTCGGCCATCATGGTGGCATAGAACGCCATGCTGCGGGCCTGCTCCAGCGCGATCAGCATTTCGGCGGCACGATGCTGGAGCACCTGGAAGCTGCCGATCGGCACGCCGAACTGCTTGCGGGTCTTAACATAGTCGACCGTCATCTCATGGACCGCCGCCATGGCGCCGACGGCCTCGGCCGCAAGCGCCGCGATGGCGGCATCGACCGCCTGAGCGATCAGCGGGAAGGCCCTGCCGGGCTCGCCCACCATCTGGTCCGCCGCAACCCGTACGCCCGAAAATGTGAGTTCCGCGGCGCGCAGGCCGTCGATCGTCGGATAGGCGCGGCGCGACACGCCAGCCGCATCTGCATCGACCACGAACAGTCCTAATCCATTGCGATCGCGGCGCCCGCCGCCAAGGCGCGCCGACACGATGAGCTTGTCGGCGCAGTCGCCGTGAACAACGAGGCTCTTGGCGCCATCAAGGACGTAGTCTCCACCGTCGCGGCGCGCCACCGCAGCGACGTCTGCGAGGTCATAGCGCGATTGACGCTCGGCATGCGCGAAGGCGAGCAGGAGGTCGCCCTCCGCGATCTTCGGGATCAGGGCAGCGCGCATCGCTTCGCCGGCGCCGAGCCTCAACAAGCCGCCAGCAAGCACCACTGTCGCAAAGAACGGCTCCAGTGCCAGCGCCCGCCCGAAAGCCTCCATGACGATCATGGTTTCGACCGGCCCGCCGCCGATACCGCCGTGCTTTTCTTCGAACGGCAAGCCAAGCAGGCCGAGTTCGGCGTAGCTGCGCCACAGCGTGCGGCTCCATCCCGCGCGCTCATCCATCAAACACTGCCGCGCCTCAAAGCCGTAGCGATCCGCGAGCAGGCGCTCGAGGCTCTCCTTCAAGAGACGTTGTTCGTCGGTAAAAGAGAAGTCCATTGAGAGCCTCAGCGTCCGATCGGATGGAACCGAAAGCGCGGCCCGCGAAAGCGGGCGATCCGGTATCCCGGGCCGCGACCGAACGCAATGCTGCGGGGTAGCGGATCGTCCGCTCGCCGGGGGTGACGGCGACAGGAGTTGGCCCGGCAGATGCGTCGCACAGCTCGCGCTCACAGTCCCAATATGGCTTTGGCGAGGATATTCTTCTGAATCTCGTTGGAACCGCCATAGATCGAGACCTTGCGCCAGTTGAAATAGTGCGGCGCCAGTGGGCCTGCCCACTCAGGTCCGATCGGCGGCTCGTTCCAGCGATCGCTGTCGCGGGGTTCCTGCGGCAGCGCATAGGGGCCGACCGCCTCCAGCAGCAGCTCGCTGATAGCTTGCTGGATTTCGCTGCCCTTGATCTTCAGGATCGATGAGGCCGGGTCAGGCTGGTGGTGGTCGCGCGCGGCGGCGACCACGCGAAGCTGGGTCATTTCAAGCGCCTTGAGCTCCACCTCGACGGCCGCGACCTTGGTCCGGAACCGCTCGTCCTCGATCAGCGGCTTGTCGCCGACGTGCGCGAGCGCCGCAATCTCCTTAAGCCGCCGGATACGCGCCTTCGACGTGCCGATGCGGGCGATGCCGGTCCGTTCGTTGCCGAGCAGGAATTTGGCGTAGTCCCAGCCCCGGTTCTCTTCGCCGACGCGGTTTTCGACCGGCACGCGCACGTCGTCAAAGAACACTTCGTTGACCTCTCGGCCTCCGTCGATGGTCTGGATCGGCCGCACCGTAATGCCGGCCGTCTTCATGTCGATCAGGACGAAAGATATGCCCTGTTGCTTCTTTGCGGCCGGATCGGTACGCACCAGACAGAAAATCCAGTCGGCATATTGCGCCGCGGTGGTCCAGGTCTTCTGCCCGTTGACAATGTAGTTCTCGCCGTCGCGCCGGGCCGTCGTCTTGAGCGAGGCCAGGTCGGAGCCCGCGCCGGGCTCGGAAAAGCCCTGGCACCACCAATCATCGAGATTGGCGATGCGCGGGAGATGGCGGCGCTTCTGCGTTTCGCTGCCGAACGCGATGATCACCGGCCCCACCATGTTGATGCCGAACGGCAGCGGATCGGGTGCCGGCGCCTGCTGCAGTTCCTCGTGGAAAATATACTGCTTCACCGGGCTCCAGCCGGTCCCGCCCCACGCGACCGGCCAATGCGGCACCGCCCAGCCCTTGGCGTTGAGGATGCGTTGCCAGGTGACGATGTCGTCTTTTTCGAGCCGCCGCGCCTCCACCATCTTGCGGCGGATCGGCGCCGGCAAAGCGGTGCGCATGAAGGCGCGCACGTCATCGCGGAACGCGATTTCGTCGGGCGTGAAGCGCAGGTCCATTGGGGCGGCCCTCAGTTTATCTCGAACAATGCCGCTGCGCCCATGCCGCCGCCGATGCACATGGTGACGACAGCCCGCTTGGCGCCGCGGCGCCGTCCTTCGAGCAGGATATGACCGGTCATGCGCGATCCGGTCATTCCAAAGGGATGGCCGATGGAGATCGAACCGCCGTCGACATTGAGACGTTCCTGGGGAATGCCCAGCCGGTCGCGGCAATAGAGCACCTGGCTGGCAAAGGCTTCGTTGAGCTCCCACAGATCGATGTCGGCGATATCGACACCGTGGCGTGACAAAAGCTTTGGAACCGCGAACACCGGGCCGATGCCCATCTCGTCGGGCTCGCAGCCGGCCACCGCAAAACCCCGGAAGATGCCTAGCGGTGTGAGCCCGCGCTTTTGCGCGAGAGCAGCATTCATGACCACGCAGACAGATGCGCCGTCAGAAAGCTGGCTCGCATTGCCGGCTGTGATGAAACCGCCGTCGCGCACCGGTGTGAGCGCCGCAAGGCCTGCAAGCGTGGTGTCGGGACGGTTGCCCTCGTCGCTTTTTAGGGTGACCGGCTCGCGGCGCTCCGCCTTGGTTTGCTTGTCCACGACCTTCTTTGTGGTCGGCAGCGGCACGATCTCGTCAGCGAACCTGCCGGCCTGCTGGGCGGCGGCGGTGCGCCGCTGGCTCTCCAGCGAATATTCGTCCTGCGCCTGCCGGCTCACGCGATAGCGCTCCGCCACGATGTCGGCGGTCTCGATCATCGGCATCCACACTTCTGGCCTGTGCTGCTCCAGCCATTCCTCCTTTACGGGCGGCGGCCGCCCGCCGTCCTGCAGCAGGCTGATGCTTTCGAGCCCGCCGGCGACGACCACGTCGGCCTCGCCTGTGATGATGCGCTGGGCAGCGAGCGCGATGGTCTGCAGGCCCGACGAACAGAAGCGGTTGACGGTGACGCCTGGCACGGTAATCGGCAGGCCGGCCCGGATTGCCGACAGGCGGGCGATGTTGTGCCCGGTCGCCCGCTCCGGCATGCCGCACCCCATCATCACGTCCTCGACCTCGCCGGGCTCGATGCCGGCCCGCTCGAGCGCATGCTTGACCACGTGGCCGCCGAGCACGGCGCCGTGGGTGATGTTGAAGGCACCCCGAAACGCCTTGCCGATCGGCGTGCGGGCAGTCGAAACGATGACGGCGTCAGGCATGGCGGGTTCCTTTGCTCCGCTCCTCCTCGATCAATTCCTTCTTCGACAGTTTGCCGACGCTGGTGCGCGGCAGGGCGGCGCGGGTTTCGAGGGCGGCCGGCATCTCGTGGCGGCCGAGCTTGTCGGCGAGGAAGTGGTTGAGCGCGTCGAGCGTCAAGGGCGGCGCGGCCGGCCGCAGCTTGATGAAGGCCTTGGCGGCTTCGCCGCGGTAAGGATCCGCAATCCCGATCACCAGGGCTTCCTCCACATCCGGGTGCTCGTAAATCGCCTGCTCGATCATCTGCGGATAGACGTTAAAGCCGCCAGAAAGGATCATATCCTTCTTGCGGTCGACAATGAAAAAATAGCCGTCTTCGTCCATGGTGCCGATGTCGCCGGTGAGAAAACCGCCGTCCGCAAAAGCTGCCGCCGTTTCGTCCGGCCGATTCCAGTAGCGCTGCATCACGTTCTTGCCCTTGATCCGCAGCTCGCCGACTTCGCCGGGGCCGAGCACGCGGTGTGGATCGTCGAGCGCCACCACCTCGACCGTGATCCCGGGCAGCGGAACTCCGATGGTGCCGGGCTTTGCAGGCCCGTGGAGCGGCGGGCTGGTGCCGGCCGGCGAGGTTTCGGTCATCCCCCAGCCGTTCGGCAGCGGCAGGCCCAAAATACGCGAGAAGCGCTGCGCCAGCTCGACCGGCAGCGGCGCCCCGCCGGAACCGCAGCTGCGCAGCGCGCTGAGATCGCGCTGCGCAAGGCCCGGATAGTTGACCACCACGGCCCACATTGTGGGGACGCCCGGAAACGCGGTCACCCGGTTGATCTCGATGTCCCGCAACACCGCCTCGATGTCGAAGCGCGCGCGCAGCAGAAGCTCGTTGCCGCTGGCGAGATGGCGCAACATCACGCTGACGAGACCATAGATGTGAAACAGCGGCAACACCACCAGCACGCGATCAGGCGGCGCATCGGCTTGCCGCTGGCCGCTGACCCAGATCCGGTAGCTCGACACGGCGGCCGTTAGATTGGCGTGGGTCAGCACCGCCGCCTTGGGAATTCCGGTGGTGGCTCCGGTGTATTGCAGCAGGGCGATGTCGTCAGCAGACACCGCCGGCCAGGCCGATGGTTTCGGCGCTTGCGCCATCAGAACCGCGAGCGGGATCGGTTCATCTCCCGCTTGTCGGGAGGTCGGGCGCAATTCGTCATCTCTCTCGGCGTGCGCTTGTGCGTCGGGCGAGGGAGCCTCTGCGTGAGTCTGGGACTGGCAAAAGGCCCCCTTTCCCCGACCCTCTCCCGGCCGGTGCGCACCGGGAGAACAGGGCGCCCACGCGCCGTCGTCGGCAACGATCACGTGATCGACGTAGCCGGCCTGCGCGAGCTTGCGAGCCTTGCCGTCAAGCCCGGACAGATTGACGGTCACGATCGTGCGGGCGCCGCTGTCGGTGAGCTTGTGGATCAGTTCCCGCTCCGCATCGAGCGGGCTCAAGTTGACGACAGGGGCGCCGGTCCGCAGCACGCCAAAGAACGCGATCGGCTGCCACAACGTGTTCGGCAGATAGAGCGCGACCGCGCGACCGCGACCGATCCCGATATGCCGAAAAGCGGCTGCCGCCCGTGCCGTTTGGTCGCCCAGCTGGCGATAACTCAGGCGCCGGTCGCGATATTCAACTGCCGGCCGGTCCCCGTGCTCCGCAACCGCGCGGTCGAGCAATTCCGGCAGCGTCGATGTGGCAATCGGGCAGTCCCACCGCATCCCTGACGGGTAGGATTTTTCCCACGCATGGGGCCGACGGGCATCATGCATCACGCGCCCTCGATCGGCCCCACGCTGCACTCTGGCGCGGTCGCAACAGGCCATCCGTTCGGCGCGGCGCTCCCGGGGTCGATCGCCATTTCCTCAGCCACCGACCTCGCCGCGCATGATAGGTCCGAACAGCTCGAAGCGCTCGCCGTTGAATTGCTCCATCTGCATCTGCTTGATCGGCGCAAAATCGTTCGGACCGGTGTTGATTGTCATCCCCGGCAGCAACATGCCGAGCTCAAGGTTCTTGAGGCTCGCAGCCTGCTTCATGACGTTGTCGCGGGTGAGATTATCGCCGCTTTGCTTGAGCACCGCGACCAGAGTCTGCGCCGCCACATAACCATACACCGTGAAGGTCGATGTCTTGTCGCCATCTGGATAATATTTGTCCATGAAGGCGGACCATTCCTTGTATGCCGGGTCGTCCTTCCAGCTCGGATCGGTCGGGTCTTTGAAATAGGCGGTGCTCAGTACGCCCTTAGCATTGTCGAACCCCGCAGGTTTGAGCACCGATCCCACCGAGTTGGAAACATTGTTGAGGAGGTGGACGGGTTTCCATCCGAGCTCGGCGATTTTCTTGATCGCCTGGGCGGCGAATTTCGGCGTCGCAACGTTAAACACGATGTCGGCGCCCGACGCTTTGAGATTGATGACCGGAGAATCAACGGTGGCATCCGTCGTCTCATAGGGCGCCTCGGCGACGATCGGCATCTTGCCCTTGAGCCCGTCTTTCAGCCCCTTGAGGTAGTCTTTGCCGTAGTCGTCATTCTGGTAGAGGACGCCGATTTTTCCCTGCGGGTAGTTCTTTATGAGATATTGGGCATAGATGTGCGCTTCACTCTGGTAGCTCGGCTGCCAGCCCATGGTCCAGGGGAAGTGCCGGGGATCGTTCCACTTGGTGGCGCCCGTCGCAGCGAACAGCTGCGGCACCTTCTTGGCGTTCATATATCTTTGGATCGCAGTATTATGCGCCGTTCCGAGCGACTGGAAGATGAGCAAGACCTCATCACTTTCGATCAGCTTGCGTGCCTGCTCGACCGTCTTGGGCGGGCTGTAGGCATCGTCATAGCTGATGAAATTGATCTTGCGACCGTTGACGCCGCCCTCGGCATTGACCTTGCGAATGTAGGCCGCCTCAGTCTTTCCGATCTCACCATAGGCCGAGGCCGGCCCGCTGTAGGGCATGATGTTGCCGATCTTGATTTCGTTGTCGCTTACGCCCGGACCGTATTTTTTCTGGGCCGCCGCCGGCGTCCCTGCAATCGCCATGACGGCGGCGATTGCTGCGATCATCGACCAATGCTGATCATTTCGCATTTTCATTCCCCACTCGTGAGCGATCACATCGGCCGCAGCGGGTCATCTGAGGTGAACCTGCGATTATAGTCGTGAACCGGCTAACTCCACGTACGAGCAGTGCGGCCGACGATCAAGCGTACTAATCCTGCCGCGCCGGAAGGCATCAGGTAGATGACGCCAATCAGGATAACCCCGTAGACCGCTTGCGCCAAGCCCTTGGACACTTGCTCGGCAATATCGGGCACGAACAGGATGAACAAGCCGCCGAACAGCGTACCCGGTATGGAGCCGACTCCCCCGATCACCAAACCGACGAACAGCGCAATGGCGAGATTGAACGTGAAACTGTCCGGCGCCACGAACTGGACCGCGATCGCTCCGAGCGCGCCGGCGACGCCCGTGTAGAGTGCGCTGACCCCGAACGTCAGCGACTTGTACAGCGCCACGTTGACGCCCATGGCGCTCGCGGCGATCGGATTGTCGCGGATCGCGATGATCGCCCGGCCGGTCCGGCTTCTCACCAAATTGACGGCACCGGCATACATCAGCGCCGCAACCAGCATCGTGAAGTAATAGAGCCATTGATCGGAGTTCAGGGGAACGCCGAACGGGGCTTCTGGCTTGAGGATGACGATGCCCTGGACGCCGCCGGTCCACGGCTCGAGCGGTGTCGATTTCAAAAGCTGCGGCATCGCAATGGCGAGCGCGAAGGTGGCGAGCGCAAGATACAAACCCTCAAGGCGCAATGCCGGCAAGCCGAACAGAAATCCGACCACGAAGCAGACCGCGCCGGCTGCCGGCAATGTCCAGCAGTAGGCGACGCCGGCTTGATCCATCAAAATTGCAGCCGTGTAGGCGCCAATTGCATAAAAGGCGCTGTGGCCGAGGGAGAACTGTCCGTTGAAGCCGGTCAGCAGATTCAGCCCGAGGATGGCAATGGCGTAGATCAAGGCGAGCGTGAGCTGAAAAACGAGGAAGCCCTTGATTGCCAGCGGCAGGAGCAGCGCCACGGTTAAGCCGACGCCCGCCGCGGCCCGCCCCCAGGTTTTTACCGGAACGCCAGCAATGCTCTCGCTCGGGGTTTGTGCAAGGCTCGATTTAGAGGGCGTTCCTGTCATCCGGGCCTCCCGCGCAAGACCCCCGGCTTCACCCGGAGGAGGAAGCGCGGGCGCCAGGCATCGCCACAGCCGTCCGCGCGATCAGGAAGTTTGCAGTACGTGGCGTTGATGGCGCAGGCAATAAGTGTGCTCACACCCGGCTCACGACGGTCTGACCGAACAGGCCGCTCGGCTTGATGCTCAGCACCGCGACGATGATGAACAGCGCGATCGTCAGCTTGAGCTCGCGCCCCACATAGGGAATGAACGTGCCGACGAGATTTTCGGTAACGCCGACTGCCAGTCCGCCGAGCACAGCGCCTGCCGGGCTGGTGAGTCCGCCGACCACCGCGGCGGCAAAGCCATAGTCCAGGATGCTCGTCATCATATTCGGATCGAGGAACACCACGGGAGCGATCATCACGCCGGCAACTGCACCGATCGCGGCCGCCATGCCCCAACCGAGCGCAATCATCCAGCCGACACGAATGCCGGAAAGCCGCGCGGACTCCGGGTTTGCGGCTGCCGCACGCATCGCAAGCCCGATCCGCGTGTGACGAAAGAACACGTATAGCAGCACCAGCATCGCCAGCGTCACCCCCATCATTCCGGCATCATGCGAACTCATCAGGCCGTTGCCGAACAGCGAGCGTGAGCCAAACGGCGTCGGAAAGCTCTTCACGTTGTAATCCCAGACGAAGCCTGCGAGGCTGTTGAGAATGGCGAACAAGGCGATAAACAGCACAACGTGCGAGAGCACCGGCGCCTTGCGGAGCGGCCGGAACAGCACGCGCTCGATGGCGATCCCGGCAACGAAAGACAAGGCGATGGTACAGGCGAAGGCGACCCAGTACGGCGCACCCCACTGCATGAGCTGCCAGGCGATGAAGGTTGAGAACATTGCCATCTCGCCTTGCGCGAAATTCAAATGATTGATGGTCTGGTAGATCATGACGATCGCCAACGCGAGGCAGGCATAAATGCTGCCCGTCGCCAATCCTGCCAGCACCTGATTGAGGAACAGCTCCATCCGATTCTCCTCATACTCAGTTCGCAGGGCAGGCAACGCAAAGCCTGGCCACCGTCCCCGATCCGCGCAAGCGGCGGATAGGGAGGCGGGCCCGGCGGCAGCAGCGCGCCTTCGCACCCTATAGGTGATTCCATTCAATCGAAATCCGCTTTTAATACCCGAGATAGACGCGGCGCACATGTTCGTCATTGCGCAGATCCCGCGCCGCCCCGCTCAGCACCAATTGGCCGGTCTCAATCAGATAGGCGCGATCGGCAAGCTCGAGCGCCGATGAGGTATTCTGCTCGACCAGCAGCATGCTGATGTTCTCGGCGCGGTTGAGGGTGCGCAGGATTTCGAACAGTTCGCCGACGAGGAGCGGCGCGAGCCCGAAGGACGGCTCGTCGAGCAACATGAGCTTTGGCCGCAGCATCACAGCGCGCGCCAGCGCCAGCATCTGCTGCTCGCCGCCGCTCAGGGTGCCGGCCTGCTGCTTGCGCCGCGCCTCAAGTCGCGGAAAATATCCATAGACCCGCTCGATATCCCTCGAAATTGCGGCGTGATCGCGCCGCGAGAGCGCGCCGACCTCGAGGTTTTCCTCGACCGTCAGCGAGACGAAGGTGCCTCGGCCTTGCGGCACATGGGCGATGCCCAGTCGCACGATGTCTTCGGTCGCGCGCCCGGCGAGCGATCGGCCGCAGAAACGAATATCGCCGGTGGTGCGCACCATGCCGGATAGCGCCCGCAAGGTCGTTGTCTTGCCGGCGCCATTGGCTCCAAGCAGTGCGGTGGCGCCGCCTTCGCTGACCTTGATGTCAAGCCCGAACAGCACCTGGGTGGCGCCGTAGAAAGCGCAAAGTCCCGCGGTTTCCAGCAGTATCGCCGGCGTCACTTGGCGGCCCCGAGATATGCGGTGACGACGTTTGGATCAGCTCGCACTTGAGCTGGCGTACCCTCTGCGATCTTGCGGCCGAAATCGAGCACCACGA
>JASHRR010000854.1 GCA_030037185.1 Xanthobacteraceae bacterium
GATCGCTTCGATGCCTGGCTGATGACCGACGATGCCCATGGCATCGGCGTCATCGGCAACGGCCGCGGCTCGACCTTCGCGGCGGCACCGGACGGCCACGTGCCTGAGGTGCCGCTGCAGATGGGAACGTTGTCGAAGGCGCTCGGCGCCTATGGCGGCTATCTCTGCGCCTCGGCGACGGTGATCGCGCTGATCCAGAACCGCGCGCGCAGCTTCGTCTATGAGACCGGGCTGCCGCCCGCGATGGTGGCGGCGGCGCTCGCCGCCCTCGACCTCATCGAGCGGGATCCGACCTATGCGGCGCTGCCGCTCGCCAAGGCCAAATCGTTCACCCGCCGCGCCGGCTTGCCGGAGGCGGCGAGCCCGATCGTTCCGCTGATCGTCGGGGACGCCGCGGCGGCGCTTGCCGCATCGCGTCTGCTCGAGGCCGAGGGCTTCCTGGTCATCGCCATCCGGCCGCCGACCGTGCCGGCTGGCACGGCGCGGCTTCGCTTCGCCTTCACGGCCCAGCACCAGGACGAGGAGATCGAGCGGCTCGCCGGCATCGTACGCGACCGCATCCTCCCGTGCGAACCGCGCGGGAGGGCCGATCGCGCCGTCGGTCGCGCGCGATGACGGCGATCTTCATTACCGCGACCGGCACCGACGTCGGTAAGACCTTGGTGACTTGCGGACTGATCCGCTATTTTCGCCGCGAGGGCAGCGCGGTCACGGCCATCAAACCGGTGGTGAGCGGATTTGATCAGGCCGCATTGCCGGGGAGCGACCCGGCGGCACTTCTCGCAGCGCTCGGATCGGCGGTGACGATTGCGGAACTGGAGCGCATCTCGCCCTGGCGCTTTGCGGCGCCGCTATCGCCCGATATGGCGGCCGCGCGTGAAGGCCGCGTCATCGAGTTTGCCGCGTTGGCCGATTTCTGCCGCAAGGCGGTTGCAGCGCACCGCGGTCACCTGTTGATCGAGGGCATCGGCGGCATCATGGTCCCGCTCGACGCCCGCCGTACCGTGCTCGACCTGATGGTCGAGCTCAAGCTCCCGCTGCTGCTCGTGGCCGGAAGCTATGTGGGTACCATCAGCCATACCTTGACGGCCCTTCAGGTGCTCACCTGCCGTGGCCTCGATGTCGTGGCCGTGGCGGTGAGCGAGAGCGAGCGGAGCGCCGCTTCGCTCGAGGATACCGTGGCTGCGCTTGCGCGGTTTTCAGAGTCAGTCGACGTCATCGGCATTCCACGGCTCGCCGACACTGCGGCGAGCCATCCCGCCTTCGCGCGCATCGCAAGGGTGATCGCCGACCTCAAACAGTGACTTTCCGCGCCTCGTCTTGTCATCCAACACCTGCGTCGGGCGTTGTCGCACGCAGCCATCTGCAGCAACAGCCGGTGAGCCGAGCGCAATATCGTATTTGAAAAAGATCGCCGTCGCGGACCACAAGATTACGCGTGATCGAGGAGCAGGTCCTTCAGGGCGACGGCGTTGTTACGCGCCTGATCGTGCGCGGCAAACACCAGCGTGATGCGGCCGTGTCGCGCAAGGGCACGCAGCCGGTCGAATTCGGGCGCATGCTGCCGGCTCTCCGTTTGGTAGCGGCGCCGGAACTCCTGCCAGCGGGAAGGATCATGGCCGAACCATTTTCGCAGATTGCTGCTGGGCGCAATCTCCTTCATCCATTCATCGATCGCGGCATCGGCCTTCTTCACGCCGCGCGGCCATAGCCGGTCAATCAGGATTCGGGTACCGTCATCTGGCGCGGGCGCCTCATAGGCTCTCTTGAGCCTAATGTGGTCCGCCGAGATCGCCTTATTCATCGACATGGCCCCGGAAATTCATCGCCAACATGATCCTTGCGCCAACGCAAACACGCTTTATCGCGACTGCCTGAAAGCCAACGGGCGCGCTCAGGCAGGGTTGCGGCGGGAGGACATCAAATTTCGTTCAGGATCCGCCCGTGAGCGAACTGTCACGACAAAAACCAGCGCGGGTGGCCGGCGCCTACCGTCCCGCCGGCCGAACGCTTTAGCCGATGCGCCCGATGTGATTGCCAGTTTCGATCGATCCGCCGTCAACGCCCGGGCTCGCCCGGCCGCGAATTTGTCAGCACCGGCAGGCGGCCATTGACGCTCGCGACGCGCGGCAATAGCGCGTTCTGGTCATGTCGGAACTGCCATATCGTCTGCAAAGCCCGTTTTCCTCACCTCGTGGGCAGCCACTTTTTTAGGTTGAGGGGTGCACCCGGGCGCGCCGCCAGAGCGCTACTTGCGCGCTTCACCTGCGCGGTAGCCCGCCAGGAAAAGGTCAACGCTTGCCTCGACGTAGTCGGCAGGATTCTTTGATGCCTTCTTCAGGCCGAGCACGCGGGTCAGGTGCAACTCGCCTCGGATGAGGCTGATGAATTGGATTGCGGCGACGCGCGGATCACCGATTTTCAAAAGCCCGCGTTCGGCCGCCTGATGCAGGAGGTTGGCGATGCGGTCGATCATGATCGTCGGTCCGCTATCATAAAACACCCGCCCGAGTTCCGGAAAGCGCGGCACCTCGGCGACGACGATGCGATACATCGTCAGGCCGTAGCCGGTGCACAATAGATTGTTGAAATCATGGGCGACCTGCAGCAACGCACCGCGAATGTCCGGCTCATCAAGCGCGCGCCGGCCGATCTGATCGGACAAGTGGCGGCATTCGCTGACGATGAGAGCGGCGAACAGCGCATCCTTGCCGGCGAAATGCGAATAGAGCGTCGCTTTCGACACCCCGGCATGCCGCGCAATCGCATCCATGCTCGTCTCGCCGTAGCCGAGCTTTAAGAACAGCGAACGCGCGGCTGCGAGAATGCGCTGCACCCGCGCATTACCGGCGTCGCGGGCGCCCGCATGTTGAGCACGCGTCAGCTGGGCGTGTGTGACCATTTTCTAAAGCGAATCCCAACCCGGGTTCTTTTGCCACGCTGTTGCCGCGATTGCAACAGAAAAACTGTACGGTTTAGTTTAGTCGCGCCGATTCGTGTGGCGGCCAGGTAGGATGGGGTTCATGCGTCGAGGGGGATTTCGTCATCGTCTGCGATCTGCAGGCGGCGTTGCACCGCGCTCCGCAAGGGCGGGCTGCGTATTTGCGGCGATTGTTGTCTCCGGCTGTGCGGTCGGTCCGGATTTCGAGCCCCTGCCGTCCCCGGCCATCCCGCGGTACACGGATTCGCAGTTGCCGGCGGCCACCGTCTCGTCCGCGACCAAGGGCGGCGAAGCGCAATACTTCTCCTCCGGCCGCGACCTCCCAGGCGAATGGTGGACGCTGTTCCATTCGCGACACCTCAATCGCCTGATCGAGCGCGCCATCGCCGATAATGCCAATCTCCAGGCGGCGCAATTGACGTTGCGGCAAGCGCAAGAAAACGCAGCCGCCCAGGCCGGCACGCTGTTGCCCCAGGTCAGTGCCAACCCCTCGGCGGTGCGCCAGCAAATCTCGCCCGCGGAATTCGGGCAGAGCGGGCCCCCGCTCCTCTTCAACCTGTTCAACGCCACGGTGAATGTTTCCTATACGCTCGACGTTTGGGGCGGGAAACGGCGTGCCCTGGAGGCCAGCCAGGCACAGGCCGACTATCAGCGGTTCCAAGTCGAGGCCACTTTCCTGACACTGACCGCAAACGTCATCACCACGGCGATCCAGGAAGCGTCGCTGCGCGGACAGATCAAAGCAACCCTGGACATCATAAAGGGCCAGACCGAGCAGCTCGAAGTCTTGCGTGGGCAATTCGATCTCGGCGGCGTGCCCCGATCGGATGTGCTTGCCCAGGAGGCGGACCTCGCGGCGACTCAGGCGACCTTGCCGCCCCTCGAGAAGCAGCTGGAGCAACAGCGCAGCCTGCTGGCGACCCTGACGGGGCGCTTTCCCAGCGAAGCCGATCGTGAGGCATTCACCATCGCCTCGCTGGCGCTGCCGCGCAGTTTGCCGGTGAGCCTGCCCTCCCGTTTGGTCGAGCAGCGCCCCGACGTTCGGGCCGCCGAAGAGCAGTTGCACCAGGCAAGCGCAAATGTGGGCGTGGCGACCGCCAATCTGTTGCCCCAGTTCAGCATCACCGGCGACTACGGCGCCACTGCGATCAAGTTTGGGAACCTGTTCTCTCCCGGCACCGCAGTCTGGAGCCTGGGCGGGAGCGTGACGCAGCCCCTCTTCGACGGTGCCACATTATTTCATCAGAAGGAGGCGGCCGTTGCCGCCTTCGAGGCCGCGAAGGCGCAATATCGCGATACCGTGCTCAACGCCGTCCGCAATGTCTCTGATTCGTTGCGAGCGATCGACAAAGACGCCGTCACGCTGCGGGCTCAGGACCGCGCCGCGCGAACAGCGAATGACAGCCTTGCTCTGGCGCGTGAGCAGTTCAGAGCTGGGGCCATTACTTACCTCACGCTCTTGAACGCTCAGCGCACGCAGCAGCAGGCATTGATCGGGCTCGTCCAGGCGCAAGCCGCGCGGTACGCCGATACGGCGGCGCTGTTTCAGGCGCTTGGCGGCGGCTGGTGGAATCGACGCGACGTGCCGCCCCCACACTCCTCTCCCCCGCAAGCGAGGGTGGGCCGGGCAGGGGCCGCGGCAGGAGGCCAAGGATGAAGCCCCTTGCGGTCCAACCCTGCCCCGCATACCCGGGGCAGCGCTGGGAGGCAAAGGGCGGACGGTAGCTGGCATGACGGGTTGAGCGCCGCGGATCGGCGCAACGGAGAAGCGCAATGACCAAGCGCATGACAATCATGTTGATTGCGGTGGGGCTGGTATTCGGCGGCGTGTTTGGCTTTCAGATTTTCATAAAAACCATGATCAAGCAATTCATGTCGACGATGCCGCAGCCTCCGCAAACCGTCTCGACCGTCACGGCGGCGATGCAGGAATGGCAGCCGCAGATCGAGGCGGTGGGAAGCCTGCGCGCCGTCAACGGCGCCGACCTCGCGTTCGAGGTGTCCGGCATCGTCAAGGAGCTGCATTTCAATTCCGGAGACGATGTTGCCGCCGGCGATATCCTCCTTACCCTGCGCGCCGACGATGACGTTGCAAAGCTCGCCGCGCTTCAGGCCACGCGGGCTCTTAGCGAAATCAACCATCAGCGCGACCAGGAGCAGTTCAAGATCAAAGCGGTGAGCCAGGCGACGCTCGACAGCGACGCCGCCAACGTGAAGAACAACAAGGCTCAGGTCGCCGAGCAGGAAGCCGTCGTCGCCAAAAAAACGCTGCGGGCGCCGTTTGCGGGCCACCTCGGCGTGCGTGCGGTCGATATCGGTCAGTACATCAGCGCAGGCACCACGGTCGTCACCCTGCAGGCGCTCGACCCGATCTACGCGGACTTCTTTGTCCCACAGCAAGTCCTGAACCAAATTCAGCTCGAGCAGGCCGTGACCATCAAGGTCGACACCTATCCGAACCGGGATTTCGCCGGGACGATCACGGCGATCAATCCGAAGGTTGATTCGGCGACCCGCAATGTCCAGGTCCGCGCGACATTGAACAATCCAGACCGGCGGCTGCTGCCGGGAATGTATGCGACCGTCAACATCGCAGCCGGCGAAAAGCAACGCTACGTTACCCTTCCACAGACCGCCGTGACCTACAATCCTTACGGGGAGACGATCTACCTTGTCGACGCTAAGGGGACGGATCCGCAGGGTCAGCCCCAATTGACCGCGCGGCAGGTCTTCGTGACCGCCGGTTCGAGGCGCGGGGATCAGGTGGCGATTGTGTCCGGCGTCGAGGAGGGACAGACCGTCGTCACCGCCGGCCAGATCAAGCTGCGCAATGGCTCGCCGGTGAAGATCGACAACACGATCCGACCAACCGCCGACGCCAACCCCGTTCCAATCGACCAATAGCAATCCGATGCGCTTCACCGACATCTTCATCCGGCGCCCGGTGCTGGCGTCCGTCGTCAGCCTGATGATCCTCGTCCTCGGGTTGCGGTCCTATAACCTGCTCCCGGTCCTTCAATTTCCCCGCACCACGAACACGGTGGTGACGGTGACGACGACGTTTTACGGCGCCGATCCCGATGTCATCGCCGGATTCATCACGACGCCGCTTGAAAACGCCATCGCTCAGGCGAACGGCATCGATTACATGACGTCGGCCAGCACGCCGGGGGTGAGCACCATCACCGTCAACCTGCGGCTCAACTACGACGGCGACAAGGCGCTGACAGAGATCAGCACCAAGGTCAGTTCGGTCCTCAACCAGCTTCCTCCCGGGTCGCAGCAGCCGGTATTCACCGTCAAGGTCGGCCAGACCATTGACGCCATGTATATCGGTTTCAACAGCGACGTGCTCAATGCGAATCAAATCACCGACTACCTGATCCGCGTCGTGCAGCCGAAATTGCAAGCGGTGGCCGGCGTGCAGACGGCGGAGCTGCTCGGTTCGAAGGTTTTTGCCCTGCGCGCATGGCTCGACCCCAACAAGCTGACGGCGTACGGGCTGACCGGCGCCGACGTCACGCAGGCGCTTGCCGGCAACGACTACATTTCAGGAATCGGCACAACCAAGGGCCAAATGGTCCAGGTCAGCCTGACGGCCTCGACCAGCGTGCATTCGGTCGAGGAATTCAAGAATCTGATCGTCAAGCAGACCGATACCGCCCTGGTGCGGTTGCGCGACGTCGCCACCGTGGTGCTCGGCGCCGAGGATTACGAATCGGAGGTCGGCTTCGACGGCAAGAAGGCCGTTTACGTCGGCATCCAGGTGGCGCCTGCCGCAAACCTGCTCGATGTCATCAAAGGCGTGCACGACGTGCTTCCGGGCATCATCTCGCAATTGCCGCAGGGACTCTCCGGCGAGATCGTTTACGACTCGACCGAATTTGTGGACAGCGCCATCGATGAAGTCGTGCGCAGTCTGCTGGAAGCGCTGGCGATCGTAACGCTGGTGGTGTTTGCGTTCCTGGGCTCCGTACGGTCGGCAGTGATACCGACGGTTGCCATCCCGCTGTCGCTGGTCGGTACGCTCACGATCATGCTGGCGCTTGGCTATTCCATCAATCTCCTGACCCTGCTGGCGCTGGTGCTCGCGATCGGCCTGGTGGTGGATGACGCCATCATCGTCGTCGAAAACGTGAATCGGCATCTTGCCGCCGGGATGGCGCCAATCCCGGCGGCAATCGTGGCGGCGCGCGAGCTTGGCGGACCGATCATCGCCATGACGGTGGTGCTGGTCGCCGTCTATGTGCCGATCGGATTCCAGAGCGGCTTGACTGGCGCGCTGTTTGCCGAGTTCGCCTTCACGCTGGTGGGCGCCGTTACGGTCTCCGGCGTGATCGCCTTGACGCTGTCGCCGATGATGAGCTCGCGGCTGCTCACGAGCGAGGCCCGCAAAAGCCGGCTGGTGGGGTTCGTCGATCGCCAATTCGAGCGGCTGCACCGCCGCTACATCTCGATGCTGCACGGCAGCCTGAACTACCTGCCGGTGACCTCCGTCTTCGCCGCAATCGTACTCGGCAGCATCTACTTCCTCTATGCCGGTGCCAAGACGGAGCTCGCACCGATGGAGGATCAGGGAATCGTCGTCACTTCATCCATATCCTCGCCCGACTCAACGCTGCAGCAGCGGCTGATGTATGCGCGGCAGGTCTTCGAAATCTTCAGCAAACACGCGGAGACCGCGCACGTGTTCCAGCTTGACGTTCCGGGCCAGAACATT
>JASHRR010000099.1 GCA_030037185.1 Xanthobacteraceae bacterium
CTTGTTAGGATTGCGGATCGTGACCGGAACCTCAATGGTCGCATCGAACACCTCGCCCCCGTCCGGCAGCGGTTTATGCGTGTAGCGCCGCACGTAAAGCTTCTGCGTCGCGCGGCTGATGTAGACCGGGACCGGCTCGAGCGCGAGCTTCGCTTCGTTCGCCGCCTCCGATTTGATGAACCCCACGATCGCCGCGACATCGGCGCGCTCGACAGTCTCACGCTTGCCGAGCAGATAATAATCCTCAACAAATAGCGGTGCCCTTCGTAGGCACCACAGTTCAGGGTACTACCGCGACCCCCAAATCCTGACGGGCCAAACCCGCGCGAACCCCGGCCCGCTTCCCAGCGGCGCTCGCTTCTCCCGTGGTGGGCAGGGGTTCTTGATCCTTCAGCGACCAATTGCGACCTACGCAGAGCGCACCGCCATCACGGTGCTTATCCTCTGGTGTGATGACGATCACGGATCCGCGTATTCGATCCGGGCGAGCCGAACTTTTCGATCCGGCTACTTCACCAATAACAGGATGATGAGGCAATCATCCGTTTCGGGTTCACTCATCGCGAACTAGGAGAAGCCATCATGACGAAGCTCATTACAGCCGCGTTCATCGCAAGCGCCAGCCTAGCCGTTACAGCGTCCGCGCAGGCAATGCCAATCGCTCCACTTGGTCAACCCGACGTTGGCGCGGTCATTCAGGTCTTTGGAGGCTGCGGTTGGGACGGCCATCGTGGGCCATTTGGCGGATGCCGCCCGCTCTACAACTGTCCGCCGGGTTGGCACACTGGCCCGTGGGGCCGAGTTTGCACCCCCGTTTATCCGGTGGGGCCAGCCCCGGTTTATCCGGTGGGGCCAGCCCCGGTTTACCCAGTCGGGCCAGCCCCGGTTTACCCAGTCGGGCCACCCCCCCAGCCGGTCTATCCCGGCGGTGACAACGGCCCGCCGGCCGCCGGCCCGGCATGCGGATGCGATGGGCCACCGCAAGGTCCGCCGGTCGGCCAACCCTGGAGAGGAAGGGGAAGCTGAACTGAAATGACAATGGCATGGCGCTGTTCGCGCCATGCCACCGGCAATGCCCCGGCAGGAGTTTTGCTCAGGTCTGCGCGGTGACTGGCCGGGCCTATGCGGTCCGACCTTTATTTCATCCGGCTGGCCGCTCCCCACAGCAGTGACGAGGGATGAGACAAGGACGCCGCCGCTAAAGTTATCGGGATCGAATTTCCCACAGGGGCTCTCAAAACGAGAGCTACATAGTGGCGCCGAGGAGGGAGTGCCTTTCGTCATGGACTCGATTCTCATCAAAATGTTGGCGACGTTTCTTGCGCTCGCCCAGGTCACCACCCGGCCCGATGCAGTCAAGACACATTTCGATGCCGGGCGCGATCAGGCCGCTGTGACGCGAATATTGCGGGACGGCTGCGGCCATATGCGCAAGGCATTCGACGTTGAAAACCTCGATCTCGACGATCTTATCAAGACTGCGATGGACGATCCGGACGCCCTCTCCGAGGAGATCAAGGCGATGCATGGGCTGAAATTCGACAGCCTCCTCGCCGTCTATCGGCAATTCTGCAAGAGCGAGGACGTGAAAGACTCGCCGGTCGATCTCGGCCAGGTGATTACGTTCTACGACGACGCGGTCGCGGATTTGCCGGATCATACGCGTCTCAAGAACGCCCGCACCGCCGTTGCTGGCGGGGTGCTCGATGGGCGGGGCGAACGCTTTGCCGACCTTTCCGAAAGCGCTCGGCGCATCTGGGTGCCGTTGAAGGATATTCCGCTGAATGTGCAGAAGGCATTCATCGCCGCCGAGGACAAGCGCTTCTACGAACATAAGGGCATCGACGAGCGCGGCCTCATTCGCGCGATGGTGTCGAACTTGGCGAGTTCCGGCCGGCCGCAAGGCGGCTCGACCATCACCCAGCAGGTGGTCAAGAACCTGTTAGTGGGTGATGACGTCACCTACGAGCGCAAGCTGCGCGAGATTATCCTCGCGTCGCGCCTCGAGCGAACGCTGTCCAAGTCTGAAATCCTTGAGCTTTATCTCAATTCGATCTTTCTCGGCCGCAGCTCCTGGGGGATTGAGCTTGCGGCCCGTAACTATTTCGGCAAGCCGGCCTCCGCCTTGACGCTACAGGAAGGCGCCATGCTGGCGGCCATGCCCAAAGGGCCGACTTACTACAACCCGGACCGGCACCCGGACCGCGCCCGCGAACGGCTCGCCTATGTGCTCGGCCGTATGCAAGAGGATAGCGACGCGGCCACGGCTCCGCCTGATGCCTCCGCGGTCGCGTTGCCGCAAATGGTCGCGCATGTCCGCACCCAACAGCGCGATTCCGGCTATTACTTCCTTGACTATGTGACGCGGGAGGCCCGCACCTTTGCCGGCATCGGATCGCTGACAACCGGCGCCACGACGGTCCGCACCACGATCCGGCCGGACTTGCAGCGGGCCACCGAAGTCGCTTTGCAGGAAGGACTCACCCAATACGAAATGCGCAACCAACGGGTCGAATGGCACGGAGCGGAAGTCAACCTCGCCGACGAGGTGAAGCGCATCCAGGCGGAAACCGCCGCGACCGCGCAAGCCGCGCGTTCCGCCCCTGATACCAAGCCTACGTCCGCCGCCCTCACCCCCGGGCCCGCTCGAAATGACAGATTTGCGAAATCGCCTGCCGGCACGACTGGCCTCACGCCGGGCCCGCAATCAGCTGTGCTGGCACCACCGGCCGTCAAAGCCAAGCCGGCCTGGCGGCAGGCTCTCGAAGCCGCGCACCTCCCGCTCTATGACGTGCATTGGCCGGCCGCAATCGTGCTGTCGAACGGTAGCGGCCGTAACGGTGGTGGCGTCCAGGTCAGGCTCGCAGATGGACGCATCATGCAGCTCGCCTCGGCCTCTCTTGCCGGCCGCAACGGCCTCAATCTGTACGACGTGGTGTTCGTCAAGGTTACTGACGCCGGAAATGGCCCGGCACGGGCGGAACTGCGGGTGCGGCCGACCGTTCAAGGCGCCGCGATCGTTCTCGACAACAACACCGGCGCCATTCTCGCCATGACAGGCGGCTTCTCCTATTCGCTGAGCCAGTTCAACCGTGCCGCCCAAATGCAACGCCAGCCCGGTTCCACGCTCAAGCCGTTCACCTATCTCGCGGCCCTGCACAACGGTCTCCAACCGAACACGTTGGTACGGGACACCCCTTTGACGCTGCCCCCGATCAACAACACGTCCAACGCGCGCAAGGATTATTGGACGCCGAAGAATTATGAAGCCGGCGGCGAGAGCATCATGACGCTGCGGCACGGGCTGGAAAACTCGGTCAACCTCGTCACCGCCAACCTGCTCAAGGGCGGCATCGCATCCGACCCGCGCGAGAGCCTGTCACGGGTTTGCGAACTCGCCCTCGACGCGCAGGTCTACCACGAGTGCACTGCCTACTATCCTTTCATCCTCGGCGCCCAGCCGGCCCGGCTCATCGACATGGCGGCATTCTACGCGGCCATCGCCACCGAGGGCCGGCGTCCGCAGCCTTACGGCGTCGAAGCCATCGAGCTGAACGGCCGCACTGTCTATACGCATAAGTCCGAAGCGAAATGGCTCGCCTCCGGCGACCGCCCAGCTTTCTTTCAGCTGCGTACCATGCTGCAAGGTGTGGTGGCGCGCGGCACTGCACGGGCGATCGGGCATTTATCGGGCTATGTGGGCGGCAAGACCGGCACCAGCGAGGACGAGAACGACGCTTGGTTCATCGGCTTTGACAATGATGTGACGGTCGCCATCTGGGTCGGCTACGACAACGCGGACGGGCAGCGGCGCACCCTTGGCGATAGTCAGACCGGTGGACAGGTTGCAGTGCCGATCTTCGAGCCGGTCATCGAGGCCACGTGGGCGAATTACGCCCGCAAGACGCCGCTCAAGCCACCCTCGGCCGCGGCCGCCAAAGAACTTGCGCCGCTGCCGATCGATCTCAACAGCGGCAATCGCCTTGCACAGCGTCAGCCCCAGGCGTTCACCGAATACTTCCGCCTCAAGAATGGTCAATTCGCGGATACCCAATATCTTCTGGTATCGGCCAACGAGAGAGTTGCCGCGCGCGATCCGGGCGATGCCCAGACCTACGCAGGCGGCGCGGTCGGAAGCTACGGCAAGGGTACGTATTCGCCGCCTGGCGCGGGTTATTACCAAAACAACGGCTATTCCTCCGGTGGATATTACCACAATGGACAGGGTGGTTATCAGGGCGGCTATTACCCGAACGGCCAGGGGCAGAGCGGCCAGAGTGGCTATTACCAAGCCGGCCAGGGTAACTCGAATGGCCGGAGAGTTTTCCAGGGTGGCTACGACCAGAACGGCTCCGTTGGAGACTCGCGCTATCCGGAGGATCGGCGCTGGGCCCCGCCGCGCTTGGTCGATCCGGATGTGCCTTGGCGCCAGCGCCAAGGCGGCTACTGGTGAGATTGCAGCAATGATCGCAGCGATTCGCGGAAGTTCATACAATCCAGCCCCGGCTACTTCATGTTGCAAGCCTCGTTGAACTTAGATCGGCTCTCAAGCTTGCCATCTGATGTTGCGTGGCGTCTCGGTCTCTCCGCTGTCATCGAGGAAACGAGCCGGCCCGCAAATCGTATTGGGCGCGCCGCCGCACCAAGCCCCGCAATGAATTCGCGCCGTCTCATCTGCAATCCTCAAGGCTCAAAATTGGCGCGTAACAAATCATTGACGATCATTTAACACGCCCCAATCTATGCAACATCGCGCTAATGATATCGCCCTGCGGGAGGCCTGGAAAGGTCGTCGGTTCGTCGAAGGGCCGGTGGTGCCTGCGGTGCCTCGCGCTCGCGGGCCCATGGGCCGGCTGGGGACCTACGCGGCCGTGCGGTTCAAGACCGCCGATAGAGTTCGGAAGGGCCCCCGGCATTGGCCACATGCCTCACACTGGGCCGATCTGGCTCGCTGTTCGCGGCACAGGCCCTGCGCACCCTACGGCCCGTTGGGTCGCTTGGGCGTCCTACATTCAACTCAAGGCTGGCCCCGCGATCGGACCCATGGCGCCCCTCGCTGCCCCATGCTCGATCTTCGCCCATCAATTCATTGGCTTTGCCGGTTCGCCGACAACCACAAAGCGAGCCCAGAACTTCGGATCAACCC
>JASHRR010000855.1 GCA_030037185.1 Xanthobacteraceae bacterium
CCGCAAAGGCGAGCGACTGACCGTGGTTGCCGCGTGTGGCCGATACTACCCCTTTTACCTGCGGCTGCTCGCGCCTGAGCCGATCCATGTAGACCAGGCCGCCGCGCACCTTGAACGCGCCGATCGGCGTGTGATTCTCATGCTTCACAAACACCTCCGCGCCGGTGCGGGCGGCCAGCCGCGGCCACGCGTACTGAGGCGTCGGCGGCACGGCGGTGCGCACGATCGGCAGCGCAGATTCGATGTCGTCGAGGGTAAACAGACAACTCATCTCAATCTCGGCGCGCAGACCGCCGGATTTATCCGGCAGAGAAGGCACCGTCCCTTGGTTTGAGAAATGCCGTGCATCAAGACGACGTGGCTCGGCAAATCGCAGCTCAGACTCGCCGTGGACGCGGAAGGTCGATGGGCAAATACTCGACGCCGGATTGCTGAATTGGCTGCGGATACAGTCGCATCAACTCCATTACCTCGGACGGCATACCCACTTTGATCGGGAGGCCGAGCCCGCACGCCTCGCTGGCGGTCAGCGCGTAATCATGCGTCCAATGTCCGCCCGCCAACTTGTCCGCGAGGGCCGCCGCCGCCGCCTGGTCCATTCGTGGCGTCAACAGCTCCACTGCCCCTCGTTTGACCTGAGCGAGCGCCTTTTCTGCGACATCAGCGAGAACCAGCGTGAGGTCGAAGACGCCCTCGATGGATTTCGATTCGCGGGCTTTGACGATGCTTGCAGCCGGGAGTCCGGCAATCTGCGGATCAATCGGACCGAGCACCGAGAACTCGCCCAACACGATCTCGTCGGCTGCAAGTGCAATCAACGTTCCACCGGACATGGCATAGACCGGCACATAGACGGTTACTTTGGCCTTGTGTGCCTCCAGGGCACGGGCGATCTGCATCGCTGCGAGCACAAGCCCACCGGGCGTATGGATCACGAGATCGATCGGTATATCCTCAGGTGTGTCCTTGATCGCCGCAATTATCGTCTGGGCATCTTCCAGATCGATGTGGCGAGAGACGGCAAAGCCGAAAAGACTGCGCTTCTCCTGCCGATGGATCATCGTGATAACCCGCGTCGCATGCAACTTTTCAATCGCGCGAATTGCCTGCGCCCGTCGTACCGTATACCACCGCCCCGTGAATAGGGGCTGCAGCACCATGATTGCGATAAAGACCCAAAAGAGTGACGAGAGATCGAATGGCATGGCTAGGGACCCGTTCCGTTGACCTTCTCCGCAAGGACTCGCGATCACTCCAATGGACCGAATGAGATATCTGTTCCCGAAATCCACCCTCGTCAACACGCCCGATGCCCGCATCGCAAGCCAAGTGCTCCTCGTGAGACACTGTAACCTGCGTCGGTGTTGAATCAGAACTGGTGGCCCTCAGCGAGCGGATGGCACATAAGCCAATCCACAAAACGGCCCTCTCGGCATCGGCAGCCACCGCCGCGCCTACATCGCGGCCGGTCGGCGTATTCGCAGCCCGGCGCCCGATGAGCTTGAACCCGACGAGCAAGGTGCGTTAGCGCCGCCCTACTCGCGATGAGATTCAGCGCGAGCATCGATCGCCGGAAGCCGGCTCTAGCGCTGATAAAATGTCAGGGCGTCTCGGGTACCGCGCCGAATCCATCAATGCCCAGTCGCAGGACTGCGACCCGCGGACCGTCGCAAAAACCCGGGTCGCGCCCCTGCGTCTGGGCAGGGAAGCTCCTAATCTTGATCGGCCCGATGGGATTGATGGCAGACCGATGCGTCAAGTGCGACCACCTGACATGCCGCAATTCGCTTCCTCGAAAGCGCCGGGTCGCGGCCCTTCCGCGCGATGCGCGCGTGATGTAGCTTGTTCCAAACGGAGTATATCAATGAAAATTCCGCGTCGTCGATTTCTGCAACTGGCGGCCGGAGCAGCGGCGGTTCCGGCGCTGTCGCGCAACGCAAGTGCACAAACCTATCCGGCGCGGCCCGTGCGCATTATCGTCGGGCAGGCCGCCGGGAGCTCGTCGGACATTACCGCGCGTCTGATAGCGCAGTGGGTGTCTGAACGCCTCGGCCAGCAATTCATCATCGAGGTTCGTCCCGGCGCCGGTGGCAATATTGCCACCGAGGCGGCCGCCGGCGCGCCGGCCGATGGCTATACTCTCCTGCTGGTCAATGCGCAGAATACCATCAACAGCGCGCTCTACGAAAAGCTCAACTTCAATTTTCTTCGCGATATCGCGCCGATTGCCGGGATCGACCTGGTGCCGCTCGTCATGGAAGTGCATCCATCGTTTCCGGCGAAGACGGTTGCGGAGTTCATCGCCCACGCCAAGGCCAACCCAGGCAAGATCAACATGGCGTCCGCCGGCATCGGCGGACCCCAGCATGTCGCCGGCGAGCTGTTCAAATTCATGGCCGGCGTCAGCCTGGTCCACGTACCGTATCGCGGCTCAACGCCGGCGCTGACCGATCTGGTCGCCGGCCAGGTCCAAGTGATGTTCGATGTCTCACCCTCGTCCCTTCCGCTCATCAACGCCAATAGGCTGCGGCCACTCGCCGTGACCACGACGACCCGATTGGACGTGCTGCCCGACGTTCCGGTTGTAGCCGACTTTTTGCCTGGCTATGAGGCGAGCGCGTGGATCGGCTTCGGCGCGCCGAAGAATACACCGGCCGCAATCATCGACACGCTCAACCGGCAGTTCAATGCGGCGATCGGGGATCCCGCCGTCAAGAAGCGTCTCGCCGAACTGGGCGCCGTCGCGATGCCGCCCAATACGCCGGTCGAATTCGCAAAGTACATGGCCGGCGACGCCGAAAAATGGGCCAAAGTGATCAAGGCGTCGGGCATCAGACCCGAGTGAAGAAGGTTCGCCGCTCGTCCTGTTTGCCGCATCCCAATCCGACAGCAGTGCGCCGAGCGCACTGC
>JASHRR010000100.1 GCA_030037185.1 Xanthobacteraceae bacterium
CCGGGATGAGCGCTTTTGCCCCCTGTCCGGTCACCGCCGGGTCAGCGGATCGCTCAACTGAGGAGCAGGTCGATGAGTTAACCAGAGTCACGCTCACATTGGAATTTTGCGCGGGACCTTCCCCTCCGGGGTCAGCTGATCAACGAGCTGAGGCAGGTGCCGGCTCAAGCCCTCAAGCAGCTCGTCGCGCGACAGGCCCGAGTGCTCCATCATAGCGTTGATCTGATCGTCGCCGAGCGCCTTTTCGAGATCGTTCGGAGCGATCGTCTTGTTAGGTCCCGCGCCGATCCACGAATTAGCCTCCTCGTGGAGGCCCGACTGCTGCAACTGCTTGACGAGGTCGTTCAATCCACCGCCCAAGATGCTGCCTGCCGCGCCACCTGTCAGGAGGCCTCCAAGGGCGCCCTTGAGAAGGCCGCCGAGCCCGCCGCCAGTTGCCTCGGGCGAGGCAACATTGATATCGCTGTCAGCGGGCCGAGCGGGCGGCCCGTCGGCCGGCTGCGGAGCACGCGATTGCTCCCCGCCAAAGCCTTTCATCGCTTTGTAGGCGAGAAGCCCGAGTATCGCCATAGTGACAGGCCCCATGCCTGCGCCGGCGCTGCCGCGTTCTGGAGCAGGTGGCTGCTGCCCCTGCGGGCCAACCTGCATTCCTCTGAGAACATCCATCAGGCCCATAATTGGCTCCTGCTAAGAAGATGTCCGTGGGACATCGCATCGCTTTACTCACGCGGCAACGAACGAACCGGCCTTTCCTCCGATCCGCGATCTTTCCGCGCCGCGCATTTCCTAGGTGAAGACTAATCTTGGGATTTGGTTCCGCGAAATGCGCGCTCGAGGGGTCGGCCTCCGCGATGGTTTCCATTTCTGCAATCGTGATTGGCTTTGTTGTCGCATCCTCGCGCGGCCTGACAATCCGACCGGCTTCGCGCTCCCGACGGTGATCGGGGTGGCGGGCGCGTTGCTCGCAAGTGGCAAGGCGCAGCTTGGTCGCGACGCTACCAACCGATCGGCTGGCGCTTTATCGGCGCATCGGTTCGCGGACTGTCCAGTTGATCTGGAAATCGGCTGGCCGCGCATCGGGGCACGTTCGATATCGTCGTAAAGAACTTTGAGGATTTGCCACGAAGATGGGGAAGTGGCGGGGGTCGGTGTAGGCGGTGGTGGCAAAGCGCCTGCTCCGGCGGCTGCTGGTCGAGATATTGCCGACGCGGTCACCCGTCAGCTAACCGCGTGGGCAACGCGGGCCGGATAGTCTTTGCGCGCGCTGTCCATCCTACGGGGCGTTAGCGAGCCATCCTACGCAAACCCGTACAGCTTCGCCGGGTTGGCGACCAGGATGCGCTGGCGCGTTGCCTCGTCCGGTGTCCAGGCATGGAACAGCTCGAACAGACGGCCGGCATCCGGCATCTCGCCTTCCATGCGCGGATGGGGCCAGTCGCTGCCCCACACCAGCCGCTCCGGATTGGTCCTTACCAGCGCCTCGTGGAACGGCCGGGCGTCCTCATAGCCCGGGCTACGTCGGCTCACGCGGTGGGCGCCCGATACCTTGACCCAGCACTCGCCGTTGCCGAGGCAACGTAGCAGGGCTTGGAAGCCCGGGCTTCCGGTGCCGGCGGTCGCATCGGTGCGGCCCATATGGTCCACCACGACCGGCAGTCCGATTTGCCGCAACAGCGCGATGGTGTCGGGCAGGTCCTTGACGTCAATCCACAGCTGCAGGTGCCAGCCCAGCTCCGCCATGACGGGCGCCAGTGCGCTTGCCGCGTCGAGTGGCACGCCGGCGCGATAATAAAGCGAGCCGCCGCGGAAGAAATGGTTGAACCGCAGGCCGCGCACGCCGATGTCGTGCCAGCGGCGCAGCTCGGCTGGCATCACAGTGGAATCGGCCACGGCAACGCCGCGCAGCCGGCCAGGGTGGCGCGCCAGGGCATCCAGCATCGCGGCGTTATCGCGCCCGTGGGCGCTGCCCTGCACCAACACCCCTCGGGTGACACCGACCCTGTCAAGCATGGCGATATATTTCGCCGCCGGCGCGTCGGGAGGCGTATAGCTCCGATCGGCCGCATAGGGGAACTGCGCGGCCGGCCCGAACACGTGGGCGTGGGTGTCGCACGCGTCAGGCGGTGGCGGAAATCGCGGCGGCGTCGGCTCGCGCGGCGCCGAACAGGCGGGGATCATCACTCGGCCTGGACGCCGACGGCCTTGATGATAGGCCCCCATTTCTGATAGTCAGCACGAATCAGCGCGGCAAGTTCTTCCGGTGTCGAACCAACTGGCACAGCTCCCAGGGTCTGGAAGCGCTCTTTGACGGTGGCCGATTTCATTGCGTCGGCGGCATCGCGATAGATCTTTGCTTTCACCTCGGCCGGTAGCGCGGCCGGAGCAAGCAGGGCCCACCACACGCCGGTGTCGTAACCCTTAATTCCCGACTCATCGAAGGTCGGCACGTCAGGCAGGATCGGACTACGCTGCGCCGTCGTCACGGCGAGCGGTCGCAGCGCTCCTGATCTGATCATCGCAATCGACTCCGGAACGTTGTTGAAGGACAGCGGAATGTGACCGCCCAGGAGGTCGTTGAGCGCGGGGGCGCCGCCCTTGTAGGGGATCGCGGTGATGTCGATCCTGGCCGTCACCTTCAACAATTCGCCGGCAAGATGCGGTGAGGTGCCGTTGCCGGCATGGCCGTAGCTGAGCTGCCCGGGTCTTGCGCGCGCCGCCGCAATGAGATCGGCAAGCGTCTTGATCGGGGAATCTGCGCGCACCAGGGCAAGATTCGGCGAATTGCCGAGCAGCGTGATCGGAGTGAAATCCGCGAACACGTCATAGGGCAGCTTCGGATAAAGAAACGGCACGATGGCGTGACCGCTCGCCACGACGATGAGGGTGTAGCCGTCGGGGGCCGCCTTCGCGGCTGCATCCGCCGCGATCGTACCGCCAGCGCCCGGACGGTTGTCGATGATGATATTCGTCGGCCAACGTTTGCCGAGTTCATCCGCGAGGGTACGCGCCACAATATCGACCGCCCCGCCAGGCGGAAACGGCACGAGAAGACGCACGGGCTTCGAAGGGAAGCTGTTCTGGGCGCGTGCCGCCGGGATCAGCGCCAACACCCCGAGGACGACGACTGCGACAATGGCGAGGGCGATGCGAGCGGCCCTCGGCCGGATCGAAGCTGCCATTTGTCTTCTCCCCTGATTCAACTCGCGCCCGCCGTTGAAGAAGGGCCGGGCGAAAAAACGGGCGGGCCGTGCTTTGCGACAATTACAGCGCAGTATCGTCTAGTAGCGTTCTAATGGCACTAGTCAATCCATCAATCAGCCCTTGTCCTGAGGAGCGCGTCGAAGGGCGGCCAAGGTGCAAGACCGTCTCCCGGCCATCCGCCGAGAAGCCGCGCGCGCGGACCGCGGCCTCAGGACGAGCTCGAGAGGTTCAGTCCGATCGTTCGAACCATTGGTTCATGGAAACAATCCACTAATTCGTGCGCGTCCATCTCTGGGTCTTGCAGATCAGGCCGGCGAGTGCGCAGCCCTGAAGGTTGAGCGTCGTCGCATTCACGAGCGTGATCGATCCGCTGTAGGTTTTGCCGTCCTCGACGTTATAGACTTGGCCTTTCCATTTGTCGGCAGAGTCCGGTTTCATGTCGATGACGATCTGGACGCCGATCACCGGCCGGGCGCGCTTCGCGGCATCCGGATTATAGATATCCGTTCTCGGCTTGCCCGTCGCCGGGTCGTTCGGTTCCTTCAGGGCGACGATGTTTCCGCACAGGGCGCCGCCGCAACTGATGATTGTGACCTTTGCCCTGCTGTTCTCGGTCAGCCAGCTTCCACGCGGATCGCCGGCGAGCGCCTGCGTCGCCGCCGCGATGCAGAGCATGGCGAATGCAGCGCTTGCAAAAACCTTGCCCATGACTGTCGCTCTCCCTTCAAGCAAGACGTCTACGAAAATTGCCCTCCACCCCGGTGCGGCAACGCCCCCCGCATCGGACAATCATACACCGCGGCCGAAGCTTCGTCGAAGAAATGGGCGATCGTGTGTCGCGGCCTCGGAGACACCTTCTTACCCGATTGCAATACTCGCAGTATGCCCCTCTGTGAGGCCTGCGCAAATACTTCTCTTTGCACAGGACCTGACGGCGGAACCGCCATGTCGCTGCGCCGACATAAATCAATCTGATCCGGTTCGAGACTATTAAAATTCGCGGATCAAATGGCACATGGTTGGATTGCGGCTGAAAGCAAAAACCCACGTAATCAATTCCGATGGGAAAAGTCTTGTGAAAGGCAATCAGGCTCTACAATATCAGTATTAGCCCGCGAGGCAGAACAAGACTCCAAGCTATGAGACTGCTTCGCAACGGAAAAAATCTTGGGTGTCGACGGTGAGCCACCGAATGCGGCGGCGAACACGACATGGAATTATAAAAGGAAACGGTGTAATCAAGAAAGTCGGTCTTATCTATTTTACCAAATTTCATGACATTTATTCCTCGCCTTTTCAGGAGAACGACGTCAATACCATTCCCGGCAAGAGCAATCGCCGCCGCTGCGACTTGGCAGGGAATTCTCTTGTCTGACGGCGGACTGCGCATGCAACACTGGCGCACCATTGGGTCTGCGTACTATACTTGCGCTTGCCACCCCGACCGGCCGCGATGCTCTGGAGGAAACCCATGTCCGTTCGTCTGCCGATCCTTGCTTTCCTGATTGTCGCGGTCCCGCTGTGCGCCGCTGCACAGTCGAAGCGGACCGATGACCGATCCGCCGTCTATTATCCGGACACGGTGTGGCAGCACAAAACGCCGCGGGAATCCGGGCTCGATCCGGGACGACTTAAGGAGGCCATCGACTTTGCGGTTGCGAACGAGACCAGAAATCCGCGGGATCTCGTTTTGAACCACTACCAGACCTTCGGTCGCGAGCCGTTCGGTTATGCCATTGGTCCGATCAAGGACCGCGGCGACCCGACCGGCCTCGTCATTCACCAGGGCTACATCGTCGCCGAATGGGGCGAACCGCTGCGCGTCGATATGGCTCACAGCGTCACCAAGAGCATGCTCTCGAGCGTGATCGGGGTCGCGTACGACCGCGGGACGATCCGCGATATCAACGACACCGTGCGGAGCTACATGGCCCCGGTCCAGGTGTTCAGTCCGCTCGTGGCCGGCAACAAGTCCGATCGCCTCGGCACCCCCGATCTCCTGTTTCCGTTCGACACGCCCCACAATCGCACCATCACATGGGATCACATGCTGCGCCAGACCAGCGACTGGGAAGGCACGCTGTGGGGCAAGCCCGACTGGGCCGACCGGCCGGAGCCGAACGCCACCCAATGGACGACGCGGCCGCGCTACCAGCCCGGCACGGTCTATAAATACAACGACGTCCGGGTGAACGCGCTCGCCCTTGCGGCGCTCAATGTGTGGCGGCGCCCGCTGCCGCAGGTGCTCAAGGAGACCATCATGGACCCGATCGGTGCCTCCAACACATGGCGCTGGTTCGGCTACGAGAACTCGTGGGTGGTGCTTGACGGCAACGTCGTGCAGTCCGTGTCGGGCGGCGGTCACTGGGGCGGCGGCATGTTCATCGATGCCTACGACATGGGCCGGTTCGGCTATCTCACTCTGCGGCACGGCAAATGGAAGAACCGCCAGCTCATCTCCGATCAATGGGTGGACTGGGCGCTGACGCCGACGCCGGCGCAACCCACCTACGGATTCATGAACTGGTTTCTCAACACCAACCGGCAGCTCCTGCCGAGCGCTCCGGCCAGCGCCTTCGTGCATATCGGCAACGGCACCAACATGATCTTCGTGGACCCGGAACATGACCTTGTCGCGGTCGCGCGCTGGATCGACGGCGGCGCCATGGACGGCTTCGTCAAGCGGCTGCTCGCTTCGGCGAGCGTGATTTGAGCAGGTAATGGGCGATGGAGGAACGGCGAAGCGGTACCGTAACCTGGGCGGGAATTTTCTGCAGCCGATGGCCGCCCGGATTTCGCATGCGGGCGACAACCCTGTAGGGATGGGTTAAGCGAAACCCATCGGGCGTGGCGAGGCCGATGGTGGTTTGGCTGCACTCAACCCGCGCTACGAGCTGGAAGCACCACCCCGATGGCATCCGAACTCAAGGTCTCTCTCTGGCGCGGCACGCAATCCGGCCGCCACCAGATTTACTCGGTCCCGCTGCGGGAGAATCAGACCGTGCTCGACGTGGTGACCTATGTGCAACGCCACCTTGACCCATCCCTGTCCTATCGGTTCGCATGCCGGGTCGGGATGTGCGGTTCGTGCGCCATGACAGTCAACGGCCGGCCGCGCTGGACGTGCCGCACCCATGTGTCGCGGGTGGCTCGAAACGGCCGGCTCGAGATCGGGCCGCTGGAAAACTTTCCCGTGATCAAGGATCTCGCCACGGATATGAGCGGCTTTTTTGAGAAATGGCGCGATGCCGGAGGCGCCTTCGTCCCGACCAAGACGCGCGACGACGAAATCGAGCCGGTCCCACCGCGCAGCCCCGAGCGGCTTGCGGCCTCGGCGGCTATCGAATGCATCAATTGCGGGGTCTGTCACGCGGCCTGCGACACGGTGCGGTGGAACGAGAACTATCTTGGCCCGGCGGCGCTCAACCGCGCCTGGACGCTCGTCAATGACGTTCGCGACGGCGGCAACAGGGAGCGCCTCGAAACCGTGGCCGCGAACGGGGGCTGTCACGCCTGCCATTCGCACCAGTCGTGTCAGGAACACTGCCCTCAGGCCTTGAATCCGACCGCCTCGATCGCCGGCCTCAAGCGCCGCACCGCGCAGGCCTGGCTCAGGGGAGAAATCCGGCCGCGACGCGAACGATGGCCACGGCGATGAATTCGCCTGTTGCTGTGGTTCGAGACGCGCGCTCCTTCCACAGCTCAGGAGCGCGCGCTCCTCAGGACGCCGCCGCTGATGCTATCGATATGATTCAAACCACGGAAACGCCGTACTCGTCATGAACGTCTCGCTCTATGTCTTGCAGCGCGCTGGCGCCGTTATCATGGCGCCGATGATTGTGGTCCATGTCGGGGTCATCTTCTATGCAACCCGGCATGGCTTGACGGCCGCCGACATTCTCACGCGCACCAGCGGAAACATCGCCTGGGGTGCCTTCTATGCGCTGTTTGTTCTCGCGGCGTCGGCCCACGCTGCCATCGGCGTCCGCAACATCCTGGCCGAATGGTCGCCGCTCGACGACCGCGGCGCAGGCATGGCGTCACTCATGTTCGGCCTTGTGCTGCTCGGGCTCGGATTGCGTGCCGTGGCCGCGGTGACGCTGCCATGATCGCCCGCACTGCCCGCCGTCTCGACCATCGCACCAGCCTGTTATGGCTTGCGGCACTGCTGCATCGACTCTCGGGGCTCGGACTCGCTGTGTTTCTGCCTTTGCATTTTCTTACGCTCGGCCTCGCCATCGACGGCGAGGCCCGCCTTGAGAGCGTCCTGCGCTGGAGCGACGCTCCGGCCGTGAAGCTCGGTGAGGCTATGCTGATGTTCCTCCTAGCCGTCCACGGACTCGGCGGGCTGCGGCTTCTCGCCGTGGAAAATCTTGCTTGGCGCGACGGTCAGAAGCGAAATGCCGCGATCGCGGCAGTGTCTGCGGGTTTAGTTGCAGCCGTGTTTCTTGCTTGGGTTTTGTAATCTGCGCCATGGCGATCGAGCGCACGACCACCGATATCCTGATTCTCGGCTCCGGGGGCGCCGGGCTGTTTGCGGCGCTGCATGCCCATCGCGCCAACACCGGCCTCGCCATCACGATCGCCACCAAGGGGCTGCTCGGCAAATGCGGCTGCACCCGCATGGTGCAGGGCGGCTATAACGTGGCGCTGCACAAGGGCGACTCGGTCGAGCGCCATTTCATGGACACGATCGAAGGCGGCAAGTGGCTGCCGGACCAGGAGCTCGCCTGGACGCTAGTGACGCGCGCAGTCGAGCGGGTGCGCGAGCTCGAAAACGAGATCGGCTGCTTCTTCGACCGCAATCCCGACGGCACGCTGCACGGCAAAGCCTTCGCGGGCCAGACCTTCGACCGCACCGTCCACAAGGGCGATCTGACCGGTATCGAGATTATCAACCGCCTCATGGAGCAGGTATGGGCGCGCCCAGGCATCGCGCGATTGGAGGAGCACCGCGCGCTCGCCCTGATCCCGGCCCGCGGCGGCGGCTCGCTCGCTGGCGTGCTGTTCGCTGACATCCGGACCGGCGAGCTGCGCTTCATTGCGGCCGGCGCGGTGCTGCTTGCGACCGGCGGCGGGCCCACCATGTACCGCTATCACACGCCGTCGGGCGACAAGAGCATGGACGGCATCGCCATGGCGCTACGGCTCGGTCTGCCGCTGCGCGACATGGAGATGGTGCAGTTCCACCCGACCGGCCTCCTGGCTGGCCCCGACACGCGCATGACCGGCACGGTGCTTGAGGAGGGGCTGCGCGGGTCCGGGGGCCATCTTCTCAATGGCGCCAGGCAGCGCTTCATGGCGGACTATGATCCGAACCTCGAACGCGCGACCCGCGACGTGGTGAGCCGCGCCATCTATTCGCAAATGAAGGCAGGCCGCACGTCGCCCCATGGCGGCGTCTACATCAAGATGAGCCATCTCGGGCCGCAGCGGGTCGCCAAGGAGTTCAAGGGCATGGTGGATCGCTGCCGCGACTGCGGCTTCGATCTTGCCGGCGGCCTCGTAGAGGTGGTGCCGACCGCGCACTACATGATGGGCGGGCTAATGTGCAACCCTGATACATCGACGGAGCTGCCGGGCCTGTTCGTGGCCGGCGAGGATGCGAGCGGCATGCACGGGGCCAACCGGCTCGGTGGCAACGGCGTCGCCAACTCGACGGTGTTCGGCGGGATCGCAGGCGACGTCATGCCGGTTTGGCTCGCCCGCCGAGATCTCCCACCCACACCCGATGAAGACGCCTTGCAAGCCGAGGCCGCGCGTGCGTTATCCCCGTTCAGCCGGAGACCTGGAGACCTGAACCGGCTGCGCGAACGGCTGTTCGACACCATGTGGGAAGACGTGGGTGTCATCCGCGACGGCGCCGGGCTTGATCGCGCGATCGCTGCGCTTGGCGACATCGAGGCGGAGCTGCTCGCGACCGGCGTCGCAGCCGGTGAGCGCCGGTTCAATCTGACCTGGCACGACTGGCTCAACCTGCGCTCGCTGATTGAGGTAAGCCGCGTGATCGCCGCCGCGGCCAGGTGGCGGCAGAACTCGCGCGGCGCGCACTTCCGCGCCGATTTTCCGGCGCCCGGCGATTTTAGTTCGTCGCGTTTCTCGATCGCACGGCAGACAGGTGGCAAGCTGGCGATCACTGATGCGCCAGTGGCGTTTTCTCATGTGCGGCCCGGAGAGGCGTTGGTAAAAGAAAGCGGCGCATCGCCTGCGACGGAGTGCCGATGATTACCCCTGCGTTTGACAACGTCGCGGTGATGGGCGCCGGCGCAGTCGGCTGTTATTTCGGCGCGATGCTGGCGCGCGCAGGCGCACGGGTCCGGCTGATCGGAAGGCAGGCGCTGGTGAACGCGATCACGCGCGACGGGCTGCGGTTTGAGGGCGACGATTTCAAGGCGCGGCTGTCCGTTTCGGCGACCACCGATCCGGGCGGCATCGCCGGTGCAGGGCTCGTACTGTTCAGCGTCAAATCGCCCGACACCGAGACGGCAGGGCAGGCGATCGCGCCGCATTTGGCGCGTGGCGCCGTCGTGCTCAGCCTGCAGAACGGCGCCGATAACGCCGAGCGCCTGCGGGCGCAGATCCGCAACGTGGTCGTGCCCGCGGTCGTCTATGTGGCGGTAGAAATTCCAGCGCCCGGCGTGGTCCGTCATAACGGCCGCGGCGATCTCGTCATCGGCGAGCTTGGGCCACGCCGAGCTGGCAAGGCACTGATTGCGAAGCTTGCGGCCTATCTCGCCGGCGTCGGCATCCCGACGCTCATTTCCGACAACGTCGAGGGCGAGCTGTGGTGGAAGCTCGTCTTGAACTGCGCCTACAACGCGGTGTCGGCGCTTGGCCGCAGCCGCTACGGGTCGATGACGGCGATGCCACAGATACGGCTGGTCATGAGCGAGACGGTCCGCGAGATCATCGCGCTGGCCCAGGCGAAAGGGGTGCGCTTAGCGAACCCGGATCCGGTCGAAGCGATGCTGCGCTTTAGCGAATCGATGCCGCACGCAATCTCCTCCACGGCGCAGGACCTGGAGCGCGACCGTCCAACCGAGATCGATTACCTCAACGGCTATGTGGTGCGCGAGTGCGATGCCCGCGGACTGCCCGCACCGGTCAATCGCACGCTTTACGCGCTGGTGAAGCTGCTGGAGCAGAGGCGCGCCTAATGAGGAGCAAGTGAAACCCACACCCGCCGCCGGCAGGGCATTCCGTGGAAGACAACGCAATTGCCTTTGGCGCAGCGACGCGGTGCCCCCTCTCCCCGCAGGCCATGTTGGGCGGAGAGACAAGGCCTGCGGCCCCCATAGGAGGTATGTTCAGGCGCCGCGTCCGGATCCTACTTCATTGCCTCGTCCGAAAACGCCTCGCGGCCGCCCACATAGGTCAGCAACGAGCGCATGGTTGGGATCTTCGCGGCCGGGACGGTAAGCAGATCTTCCGACAATACGGCGAAATCCGCGAGCTTGCCCGGCTCGATCGTGCCCTTGATGTCGGCTTCGCCGGTGAGCTTGGCGTAGTTGATGGTGATCATACGCAGCAAGTCCTCGCGCGACGTCACGGCTTCGTTAGCGCCGTAGACGCCGTCGGTGATCGTGTCGCGGGTGAGGAAATGGTAGTACTCGAAGAAAGGGTTGAACGGCACCACCGGCGAGTCGGTCCCGCCGACAACCAGGAAACCGGCGTCGAGATAGCTTTTTACTGGCGTGATCTGGCTCGCCCGCGCGGCGCCCAGGTATTTTTTCAGGGCCGGCGCCGCCAGATAGAGGTGGTCTTGCACCGACAGGGCGAGGTCGAGCTTCTTCATGCGCGCGAGCTGCTCCGGCCGTGACACGAACAGGTGCTCAATGGCCCAGCGCTTGCCTTCGATCGGGTGTTCGGCATTGGCGGCCTCGTAGCCGTCGAGCACCTCATCGATGGCGGCGTCGCCAACCGCGTGGGTTGTGGCACGCCAGCCGAGATCGTTGATGGTCTTGACGACGGCAGTGAACTCCTTCGTCGGCACGACGGTGAGGCCATAGAACGTGCCGCCCTTGCCGTATTCCCCGGCAAACGGCTGCGACATGTGCCCGCCCTCGAAGCCGCCGTCGACCAGAAGCTTGATGCCAGCAATGCGCACCCATTCGTCACCTTCATCCTGCTTGAGCGGCGATTTTTCGATCATCTCACGGACGCGTGCGGGATCGCGCACGCCGAAGCCGGGAAGATAGATGTTATAGCGCAGGGTCAGCGCACCCGCGCGACGCGCCGCTAGGATGGCGTCGAGCGCCTGAAAGAACTCGCCCTTGTAGCTGCCGGGGACCCGCACGCTTGTGATGCCGAACGCGTTGACCTTGCGCTGGGTCGTCAGCACATCCCTGACGGACACGGCCCGAGCGGGCGGCAGGGCGACGAGGCCTTTGGCGTTGTCGACGAGTTCGCCGGTTAGTTCTCCGTCGGAGTCGCGCGTAATGGCGCCACCATCGGGAACGGGAGTATTCTTGCTGATATTCCAATGCCGCAGCCCCGCCGAATTGAGGATATAGTCGTGGCCCCCGCGCACCAGTACCACGGGATTGGCCGGCGAAACGCGGTCAAGCTCGCTGGCGAGCGGCAGCCGCTGCTCTTTGAGCTGGGCTTCATGCCAATCGGAATTGCTGATCATGACATCGCCGGGCTTGGCTTGCGCGGCTGCCGTCCCGACCGCTGTCAGCAGGTCGGCAATGGAACGCGCCGCTGAAAGATCGATGCCATCGCCGCCGCCCTCATTGTGGAAATGACCGTCCGCGAGCCCAGGCACGACAAACCGGCCCGCAAGATCGATCACCCTGGTGTTTGCCCCTACATGGGCGCGCATCGCCTCGGTGCTGCCAACCGCAATGAATTTTTCGCCTTTCACCGCGAAGCCCTGCGCGGGTTGCACGCCGTCGCGGGCGGTGAAGACCTTGCCATTGATGGCGACGATGTCGGCTGACTGCCCGAACGCCGCGCCGGCGCCAGCGCATAGAACCGCGACAATGCTCAAGGTTACAAGTCGCTGGAGCACGATGTTCTCCCTCCCGTTGGTCAGCGCGGCGTAAGTCTTCGCTCGTCGCCGCGAATCATCCTTATCGGAGCCGTGGTCGAACGCAAATCCGAGAATTTCGCGCCCGCCCGTATTGAGCTACCGGGTCCGGGCGCTGCGTGCCATCGGCCCGGCCCGAAGCCGGCCCCCGGCGCAGGCCCGATGACAAACTCCGCGAAATCCCGGGGCCTACCCGTTCCACATTGAACGCCACACCTCGGTTTCGCTCACGTATAACCGCACTAAAGGCGCCGGCAGGCACGCGGCTAGTACTACTGTATCATAAATTCCATCTCTGGCTGCTGCGAATGCGGCGCACACAGTGCGCACACAGTGCGGGCATCTGTGAAGTCTGTTTGCAATCGCGGCGGCCAGTTCGCGACGGATCGTGGCAATCGAGTTGGGGACGTGACGCTGCGGCCGGATCGGGGGCGCCTCGGGGTCGATAACCGTCGGGTAGGGGAGATTTTTTGATTGGAGTGGCGGAACATGGTCCTGAGGGGGGAATCGTCTCCCGTTCGGAGATCAGGAAACCGTAGGCTGCGATGCACAGCGTTC